>NZ_JBKBVU010000092.1:0-11996 GCF_046289365.1 Caldimonas sp.
GGGCGCAGGCTATCTGCGCTTTCGGCGCATCTATGCCGGCGGCGATCGGCTCAGGCTCACCCAGACGCCACCGGCCTGGCAGTTGGCCGCTTGAACCTTTTGACCCCTCACCAATGGCGCACGCGCCCGGTGTCCACGTGCACGAAGTTCGAGCGGGCGTAGTAGCCCACGCCGCCGGCCTGCAAGGACAGCGCGGCGTCGCGCAGCCGCGGCAGGGCCACGTCGCCCAGGCGGATGTCGATGGCCTGGCCGCGCATGTGCAGGCTGGTGGTGGCCACCCCACTGTGGGCGCTGCGGCTGCGCAGCATCTCGTTCGTCCTGGGTGAACGGTAGGCGGAGATGACCTCGAAGGGCTGGCGGCTGCCGGTCGCTTCGCGCAGCCGGTGCAGCAAGTCGAGCAGGGCCGGATCCATCTCGGCCACGTCGTTGGTGCGGAAGTCCCGCAGCAGGTGGTTCACTGCTTGCAGCGCGTCGGGCACGTACTGGCCGGCGCTGAAGTACTCGACCGTCAGGCGCTCGCCGGTGTGCAGGTGCAGGAACGCCAGTGTGCGAAAGCCGGTGGACGGCTCACCTCGGCTGGCGCAGGCCAGCCGGGGTGCGGCCAGCGCCACCGGCGCCACCGCCAAGGCGCCCAGCAGGCGCCGGCGCAGGGTTGGCGCGGGCTCAAAAGGAGATGGGGCCCGCGGGAATGCGGGCCAAGAACGGCTGTCGTGCACGGTGCCTGCTCGCTCACAAGGAAACGCCGGGCCGCTCCAAGTGTCCTCGTCCCCCCTCAGGGGAGGGGCGGGCCGGGCCGGGCTGGGCCTGGCCCTGGGGCCCGCAGAAGGCGCCATGGTAACAGTCGCCTACCCGCCTGCTGCGGCCCGAGACGCTCAGGATCGTGACAGATCGTGAATTTGCCGCGCCGATTCGCTGCAGATGGGGCTCAAAGAAGGTTCAGTGCCGCACGAGCTCCATCCCGGTGGCCACCACCCGCATGCGCCCGTCGGCGCGCAGGTCGACGAGCTCCCCGCTGTCCAGATGAAGTTCGGCCACCCCCGTGGGCTCCCAGCGGTCCTGACCGTCAGCGAGCGAAGGGTCGCGCACGAGTTGCTCGAAAGCCTTGACCTTGTAGAGCCGCCCATCGGACCCTTGGGCCGTGAAGGTGTCCAGCAGATGCAGTTTGCGATCCATGCCAACCTCCTGCATGAAGAAGCCGGGGCGGCCGGATCGGCCCCCCGCCGGTCCATTGTCCCCATCGACGCGCCTGGGGCAAGCCCCCGACCCCGGCGACACACCGGGCTTTGACCCCCGACAAAACCCCAGGCCTCAGGGCTGCCTAGAGTCGGTCCGTCGTCTCAACCGGCTTTGTGGATGTCTGTGCCGACCAAACCCCAGCTCGTCTGCCCGGCGGGTTCACTGCGGGCCCTCATGCTGGCTGTCGATGCCGGCGCCGATGCCGTCTACCTCGGCCTGAAGGACGCGACCAACGCGCGCAACTTCGCCGGCCTGAACTTCGATGTGGCCCAGGCGCGCGAGGGCATTGCCTACGCCCACCGGCGCGGCGCCCAGGTGCTGATGGCCCTGAACACCTATGCCGACGCACGCGAGCCCGAGCGCTGGTGGCGCGCTGTCGATGTGGCGGCCGATCTCGGGGCCGATGCCTTGATCTGCGCCGACGTGGCCGTGCTGGCCTATGCGCGCGACCATCAGCCCTCGCTGCGCCTGCACCTGTCGGTGCAGGCCTCGGCCACCACCTACGAGGCCATCGAGTTCTACCGCGAGCGCTACGGCATCCAGCGGGCCGTGCTGCCGCGCGTACTCACCTTGTCGCAGGTGGGCCATGTGGCCCGCCACACCCGGGCCGAGGTCGAGGTCTTCGGCTTCGGCAGCCTGTGCGTGATGGTCGAGGGGCGCTGCGCGCTGTCGTCCTATGCCACCGGCCAGTCACCCAACACGGCGGGCGTGTGCTCGCCGCCGTCGGCCGTGCGCTGGGCCGAGGGGCCCCAGGGCGTGCAGGCGCGGCTGAACGACGTGCTCATCGACGTGTACGCGCCCGACGAGCCGCGCGGCTACCCCACGCTGTGCAAGGGTCGCTTCCAGGTGGACGGCGTGCGCGACTACGCGCTGGAAGAACCCACCAGCCTCAACACCCTGGCCGTGTTGCCGCAACTGATGGAGATCGGCGTGGCCGCGATCAAGATCGAGGGCCGCCAGCGCAGCCCCGCTTACGTCGAGCAGGTCACGCGCGTGTGGCGCCAGGCCATCGACCATTGTGCCGCGCAACCGGCGCGCTACACCGTCCAGCCCCAATGGGTGGCTGTCCTGGGCCGCTGGGCCGAAGGCCAGCAGCACACCCTCGGCGCGTACAACCGACCCTGGCAATAGATGACGATCACCCCCTACGGCCTGCGGCCGCCCCCTGCAAGGGGGCAACACCAGTGGACCGGCGCAGCCGGATCCACGGTGTTCGCTCGGCCAGCCCTTCCGATCGCGGTGCCCGGCGCTTCATGAGACTTCACATGCACGCACACAAGATGTTCTGGACGGTTGGCCCGGTGCTGTACTACTGGCCGCGCAAGACCCTGATCGAGTTCTATGCCGGGATCGCCGATTCGCCCGCCGACACCGTGGTGCTCGGGGAGGTGGTGTGCTCGCGGCGTCATGAGATGAAGCTCGACGACTGGCGCGACCTCGGGCGCGATCTGGCCGCCGCCGGCAAGGAGGTGGTGCTGGCCAGCCAGGCGCTGATCGAATCCGAGTCCGAGTTGCGCAGCCTGCGCCGCATCGCCGATCAAGGCGACTTCCTGGTCGAGGCGGGCGATGCCTCGGCCTTGCGTCTGCTGGCCGGCCGGCCCTTCGTGCTGGGCCCGCATGTCAACGTCTACAGCCGTCCGGCGCTGGCCGAACATGCCCGCCTGGGCGCCGTGCGCTGGGTGGCACCGCTGGAGCTGCCACTCGATGCCATTGCACGCATCAACCCGGCCGAGCAACCAGTGTGCACGTCACGCAACGTTCCGCTGGCCACCGAGGTGTTCGGCTTTGGGCGTATGCCACTGGCCTTCTCGGCGCGTTGCTTCACCGCCCGTCACTTCCACGTGCCCAAGGACGAATGCGGCTTCCGCTGTCTGGAGCATCCCGATGGTCTGCTGCTGTCCACCACCGAGGGCGAGCCCTTCCTGGCGCTCAATGGCATCCAGACGCAGTCGGCTGCGCAGCATTGCTTGATCGGTGAAGCGCAGGCCCTGCGCGCCGCAGGCGTGCGCCGCCTTCGCCTGTCGCCGTGCAGTCACCGCTTCACCGACGTGCTGCAGTGGTTCGACCGTGTCTATCACCAGGGCACACGGGTGGATGAGGCCCGCATCGCCCTGGATGCCCTGAGCCTGCCCGGTGGGCTCGTCAACGGCTTCGTCCACCGGCAGGCCGGTCTGCAACAGGTGTTCGCATGAGTTCCTCCGCTTCGGCCCGTTGGCCTGCGCCGCCTCAGGCCCTGCGTGCGCTGGTGCGGCGCCTGCCCATCCGCCCGCCGTCGCAGGCGCTGGCCCTGGCGCTCAACCGCCTGCTGCGGCCTCGCCTGGGCGAGGCAGAGCGCGCCTTGCTGTCGCACCGGGTGGTCGAGATCGCCGTGTCCGACCTGGGGCTGCGCTGCCGGCTGCGCCTGGACGAGCGTGGCTTTCACCCGGCGCCCGAAGGCAGCGATGTGACACTGCGCATCACCGCCGATGCGGCCAGCTACCTGCGCTTGATGCGCGGGCAGGAGGATGCCGATCGCCTCTTCTTCGAGCGCGCCCTGGTGATGGAAGGTGACACCGAATACGGTCTCATCCTGAAGAACACGCTCGACGCGCTGGGCCCGCTGTGGCCGCCGCGCTGATCACGGTCCGCCCAGCCGCACAGTCACCAGCAGCGAACAATCGGTGTGCGCATGCACGGCATGCGGCTCGCCACCGGGCAGCAGCATGAGCTGTTGTGCCTTGAGCACCCGGTTGCCCTCGGCGGTGGTCACCACCGCTTCCCCCTCCAGCCCCTGGAGGGTGATCTCGCCCGGCACCCGGTGTTCTGGCAGCGACTGGCCGGCGCGCAGCACCACCCGCATCAACTGCAGCCGCGCCGTCTTGATCAGGCTGGTGCTGGGGGTGCGCGCGATCGCCGGGCCCAGGGGCTGCAGGTCGATCACGTCGCGGGGCTGGGCATGGGGCAGGGCCATCGCAAACTCCTGGAGGTGAGGGACATCATGGACCGGCCGGCCCCGAGGTTCAAGTCTTTCGCCCCATCCACACGCCGGCGAGCATGGCCGACGCAAACCACACGATGGCCCATGCGTGCCCGGCACCGGCCCAGGCCAGCGCCGTCGCATGACCGGCCATCAAGGCGACGATGCGCAGCACGAGGCTGGCACTGAGGAGCACGATGGCCCAGCGGGCCCAGGACACATAGGCCGGCCGCAGTCGGGCCAAAGCCGACAGGATGATGGGCGCGTGGCCGAACACCATGGCGAAGACGAAGCCCAACCACAAGGCGTGGCCGGCGGCCTGGGAGGCCGTGGACACGCCCGCCAGACCGGCCAGGCCCAGCAACGCCGCGAGGCCCAGCCACACATAGCCCACGCTCAGGCTCTGCGCCGTGTGGCCGGGCCATTGCGCGGATCCCCATTGGCGCGGCGCGAAATCCCAGCGCAGCAGCCACAGGGCCAGCATCGCGCAGGCGGCCCACCACAGCCCGGAGGCGAGGGCAGCGCCCCCGGTGTTCGCCACGGCATCGACCAGCCCCAGCAGCACGGCCGCCAGGGCCCCACCCACCACCACGACGAAGCCCACCTGCACGGCTTGCGGCAGCCGGCGCATCTGCATCAGCTCGCGCCGCTCGCCGGCGATGGTGAACACCAGGAAGGCCATCCAGGCCCGCAGGGCCGCCTCGGGGGCATTCAAGGCCCAGGCCGCCACACCGAGCCCCCAGCAGGCAGCCCCCAGGGCCTCGACCCCCAGGTGTAGCGACCAGGCCCGCGTGTATCCGGCCCACAGGTAGAGCCCCACCAGGACGATGCTGGCCAGCGCCCACAGCCCCAGGGCCAGCGGCGCCGCGCCGGCTCCCCAGGCCGCCACGCCGCCCAACCCGGCCAGCAGCGGCACGATGTAGCCGCTTGCATGGCGCAAGGCCACGGCCCGTTCCAGCGAGATGAGCGTGCCGAAGAAGCCGCAGACCATGACCGCGCCATGCAGACCCACGGCGCCGACTCCCATGCTGCCCCAGCCCAGGCGTGCCAGCCCGCCGCCCAGCCCCTGAACCAGGTTGGCGGCGGCCAGCAGGGCACACAGCGCCACGGCCACACGCCGCAGTGCAATCCCGGAATTCGACGCGGAAGGATTCACCAGCCAAAGCGTGCCCTGAGGGCCGGGCTGAGACGCTCAGGGCTCCAGGGGGTGTCCCAGTCCATTTGCACGTCCACCGGGACATCCTCCGGGCAGGCCCGGCGCACGGCTTCGGTGGCGTCTTCGATCATCACGTCGGCCATGGGACAGGTGGCGCTGGTGGGGATGAGGGTCACCTGCACGCCCTCGGGGCTGCAGCGGATCGATTCCACGAGACCCAGGTCCACGATGCTCTCGCCGATTTCAGGGTCGTGCACCTTCTGCAGCACGGCACGCAGCGCGGCTTCGTCGGGCAAGGCAGGGGAGGGGGGCATGTCGGGCGTCGGTGTCACGCAACCATCATCGCTGCTGAACAGGCCAGATTCAAGCCCCCGCGCACCGGCAGGCCCCCGTGCCGCCGCATCCTGAGGGGGTGGGCGACGTGAGGGCGCTCATGGCCTGCACGCGCTCGCGCACGTCGGCATAGGCGGCCTCGGCCTGTGCCGTGTCGAAGTCGGCGTGGTAGGTCTTGCGCACCCCGTGTTCGCCCAGCTGCACGTGGGCCGTGGGCACGATGCCGTGGCGCGCCAGGCTGTGGCGGACACAGGCCAGCGCACACCCGTCGATGGCGAGGATGGGCCGGCCCGACTGCGCTGCCTCCTTGAGCTTGCGCACCAGCGGCGGCACGTCGCCGCCTATGCCGGCAATGCAGGACATCTCGGCATGGCCTTCGTGGTCCAGGCGCAGCGCGAGGTGGTTGGCCATCTGTGCCACGCTGGAGCAGCCGGAGCAGGAGTACACGAGGGTCAGTGCATCGATCGGTCGGGTCATGGCCATGTGTCCTTCATGCAAGCGGTCCGGGATGACAAGCTAACGGCCCGAAGGCAGCAGGGGATTGCCCTGCATCAAGCCCCGAAGGTTCCAGGGCCCGAAATAGGCACTTGTGATGCACATCAACCGATCGACGTGCGCGTCGGCGTACCGTGCGCTGCGCCGACCCTGACGCCGATGCGGCCGCCTCTCGACAGCCGCGCCCAAACCGAATTCAATCTCATCAAGGCCCGCACAGGAGACCCTTTCATGCAAGACACCCCGTCTCAAGCCCGTGCCGTCGCCGCCAACCTGCCTGCCCAGGCGATTAGCGAGGAGGTGCTGCTCGAAAAGTACGCCAAGGGCAACGAGCGCACGCTCGACGAGGTGCGCGCCCGAGTGGCGCGGGCCTTGGCCGAGGTCGAGGCGCCTGAGCAGCGCGCGCTGTGGCAGCAGCGCTTCCTCGACGCCCAGCGCCAGGGCTTCATCCCGGCCGGGCGCATCCTCTCGGCCGCCGGCACCGAGCTGTCGGCCACGCTGATCAACTGCTTTGTGCAGCCGGTGGGCGACTCCATCTCGCACTTGGACGAAGGCCACCCTGGCATTTACACCGCGCTGACCGAAGCGGCCGAGACCATGCGCCGCGGCGGCGGCGTGGGCTATGACTTCTCGCGCATCCGCCCGCGCGGCGCCTGGGTGGGAAGCACCCAGTCCAGCGCTTCCGGGCCGGTGAGCTACATGCGCGTGTTCGACCGCTCGTGCGAGACGGTCGAATCGGCCGGGGCCCGCCGCGGAGCCCAAATGGGCGTGCTGCGCTGCGACCACCCCGACGTGGAGGAGTTCATCCATGCCAAGGACAGCGGTGACCTGCGCAACTTCAACATTTCGGTGGCCGTGACCGACGCCTTCATGCAGGCCGTGGAAGCCGGCACCGAGGTGGAACTGGTGCACCGCGCCGAACCCGGCCCGGCCCAGAAAGCGGCCGGCGCCCACCAGCGTTCCGACGGCCTGTGGGTCTACCGCCGCGTTGCCGCGCGCGAACTGTGGGACCAGATCATGCGGTCCACCTACGACCATGCCGAACCCGGCGTGCTCTTCATCGACCGCATCAACGACGACAACAACCTCGGGTACTGCGAGACGATCGCGAGCACCAACCCGTGCGCCGAGCAACCCCTGCCCCCCTACGGCTGCTGCTGCCTGGGCTCCATCGACCTCACACGCTTCGTGCGCGAGCCCTTCGAGCCCGGGGCCCGCTTCGACGAGGCGTCCTTTGCCGAGTTGTGCCGCGTGGCCGTGCGCATGCTCGACAATGTGCTCGACGTGACCTACTGGCCGCTGCCCCAGCAGCGGGAGGAGGCCCGCCACAAGCGCCGCGTGGGCCTGGGCTTCACCGGTCTGGGCGACGCCCTGGTGATGCTGGGCCAGCGCTATGACACGGCGCAGGCGCGCGCCACCGCACGCCGCATCAGCGAGGTGATGCGCGATGCCGCCTACGAAGCCTCGGTGGCGCTGGCGCAGGAGCGAGGGCCCTTCCCATTGTTCAACGCCGATCTCTACCTCTCACGCGGCGCCTTCGCCTCGCGCCTGCCACAGCCGCTGAAGGACCGCATCCGCGCCCATGGCATCCGCAACTCGCACCTGCTGTCCATCGCGCCCACCGGCACCATCAGCCTGGCCTTTGCCGACAACGCCAGCAACGGCATCGAGCCCGCCTTCAGTTGGACCTATACCCGCAAGAAGCGCATGCCCGACGGCACCTTCAAGGAATACACCGTCGAAGACCATGCGTGGCGTCTGTACCGCCACCTGAAGGGCGAGGACGCGCCGCTCACCGAGGCCTTCGTCACCGCGCTGGAAATGAGCGCCAGCGCCCACCAGGAAATGGTGGCCGCCGTCGCGCCGTGCATCGACACCGCCATCTCCAAAACCGTGAACGTGCCGGCCGACTATCCCTATGCCGACTTTCAGGACCTGTACCTGCGTGCCTGGAAATCCGGCCTCAAGGGCCTGGCCACCTACCGGCCCAATGCCGTGCTGGGCTCGGTGTTGAGCGTGGCGTCCACCACGCCCCAGCCCCAGGCGCTGGTGGCTGACGACGCCAACCGCCGCATGACGCTCGACCGCCCGCCCGCCCCCGTGCTGGCCTCGCTGCGCTGGCCGGGCCGGCCGGACCTGCCGGCCGGCAACCCGGCCTGGACCTACATGATCCGCCACCCCTTCGGCGAATTCGCTCTCTTCGTGGGCGAGATCACCGACGAGCTGACGGCCGCCCAGCCCGCCGGCTTGCAGGCCGGCGGTCGCTCGTCAGGCACGGGCGAGTCCGCAGGGACTCACCCGGTCCGGACTCGCCCCTTCGAAGTGTGGGTGAACGGTGCCGAGCAGCCGCGCGGCCTGGGGGCCATGGCCAAGACCCTGTCGATGGATCTGCGCGCCAACGACAGCGCCTGGCTGCAACTCAAGCTCGACGCCTTGGCGACCGTGGCCGAGGAGCGTGCCTTCGACATGCCTTTCCCTCCGCACGGAGAGCCGCGCCGTTTCCCCGGTGTGGTAGCCGCCACGGCGGCCGTCATCCGCTGGCGCTGCGAACAGCTCGGCGTGTGGAAGGACAGCGCCCTGGAGCGCGCCACGCCGGTGCTCGACGCCATGTTCAGCCGCGACGAACCGCGCACCGGCACCTCGGGCACCCTGGCCTGGTCGGTGGACATCGACAACCCCGCCACCGGCGAGTCGTTCACGCTCACGCTCAAGGAAGTGACCCTGCCCGGCCCCGATGGCACACCCGTCACCCGGCCTTGCGCCATGGGCCTGTCGGGCAACTATCCGCGCGCGATGGACGGCCTGGCCCGCGTGCTTTCGCTCGACATGCGCGTGATCGACCCGGCCTGGATCGGCATGAAGCTGCGCAAGCTGCTCAACTACGCCGAACCTCTGGGCCACTTCATGGCCTTCGTGCCCGGCCTGCCCCACGGCGAACGCCGCCAGCAGACCTGGCCCTCCACCGTGGCCTACATGGCCCGTCTCATCATCCACCGCTACGCCCTGTTGGGCGTGCTGGATGAAGACGGCTTCCCCGTGCGCGAGATGGGCATCCTGCAGGCGCCGCATGCCGAAGGCTCGCCACCCAAGGCCACCGCCCCCATGGCCGGCAGCCGCTGCCCCGAGTGCGGGAACATGACGGTCATCCACAAGGACGGATGCGACTTCTGCACGGCGTGTGGGTACACGGGGACGTGTGGGTGAGGCGTCGTGCGCGCTTCATCGGCGGGTTGCACGTGAACCCATGAATTGCCAGCAGGCCCGCCAGGAGCGGAGGGTCGTGTAGTGTCGGATCCCGGATGACGTGGATGACGATCTGCTGAAAAGCAAATCTCCGTTGCGGCTCCCGGGCCATGCGACAGAGGGAAGGTCAGGTTCATCACCTCACGCGGCCTGAGCGGGATGCTGCGTGGGGACCCGGGTTCTTCCGGATGGGCCGGGCCCTTGCCTCATTTGTATGATGACCTGATGAAACGACAGGTCAGTCCCTCCGAACCCCTGCAAGCGCCGGAGCGCCTGTCGGACCAGTTGGCCGATCTGCTGCGCGAGCGCATCGAACGCGGTGAGTTGCGCCCCCAGGACCGTCTGCCCACCGAACAGGAACTGGCCGAGCGCCACGGTGTCTCGCGCACCGTCGTGCGCGAGGCGGTGAGCCGGCTCAAGTCCATGGGTCTGCTGGTGTCGCGCCAGGGCTCGGGGGTCTATGTGGCACCGGTGTCGCGTGCCAAGGCCCTGGCCTTCGATCCGGCCGTGTTGCATTCGCTGGAGGCGGTGGTGCAGATCGTCGAGGTGCGCCGCGCGCTGGAAGGCGAGGTGGCGGCCTTGGCGGCTCAGCGCGCCGACGAGGCGGCGGTCGATCGCATCCTGGCGGCCCTGGCGGCCATCGACACAGCCGTGGCCGCCGGGGGCGATGGGGTCGAGGAGGATTTGCACTTTCACCGCACGGTGGCCACAGCCACCGGCAACCCGCAGTTCACGCGGTTGTTGGGCTTTCTGGAGCAATACCAGCGTGATGCGATGAAGGTCACGCGGGCCAACGAGGCCATGCGGGAAGACTTCATGGAACAAGTGCGCGCCGAGCACCGCGAGATCGCACAGGCGATCGCCGCACGCGAGCCCGAGCGGGCCCGGCGCGCGGCCACCACCCACATGCTGCGGGCAGCCCGGCGCATCGAAGAAGCCGATGCGTCGGTGCGTGCTGCCCTCAGCGCGGCCTTGGTGCCGCGACGACACCCCAAGAAAGGATCCACCCTATGAGCGGCAAGACCCTGGGCGTGATCGGCCTGGGCTCCATGGGTTTGGGCGCGGCCTTGTCGGCCCTGCGCCAGGGTGTGCCCACCTGGGGCTGCGACCCGCGTGCCGAAGCCCGCGAGGCTTTTGCGAAAGCAGGCGGCCGCGTGGCGGCCACTGCGGCCGAGCTGGCCGCGCAATGCGATGTGGTGCTCATCTTGGTGGTCAATGCCGCGCAGACCGAGGACGTGCTCTTTGGCAGTGGCGCCGTGGCCGACCATCTCAAACCCGGCTCGGTGGTGGTGGCCTCGGCCACGGTCGACCCCTCGTTGCCGCCGCAATGGGAAGCACGCCTGCGCGAGCGCGGCCTGTGGCTGATCGATGGGCCGGTCTCGGGCGGAGCGGCCAAGGCCGCGCAGGGCCAGATGACCGTGATGGCCTCGGGCCGCCCGGAAGCCTTCGAGGCCGCCGGTGGCGTGCTGGAGGCGCTGGCCGGCAAGGTCTACCGCCTGGGTGATGCCGCGGGCATCGGTTCGACCGTGAAGATGGTCAACCAGCACCTGGCCGGCGTGCACATTGCGGCGGCCGCTGAGGCGATGGCGCTGGGGATGCGCGCCGGCGCCGACCCGGCCCAGCTCTATGAGGTGATCTGCCACTCGGCCGGCATGAGCTGGATGTTTCAGAACCGCGTGCCCCACATCCTGGCGGGCGACTACCGGCCGCTGTCGGCGGTGAACATCTTCGTGAAGGACCTGGGCATCGTGCTCGATGCGGCGCGCCAGTTCACGATGCCATTGCCGTTGGCAGCCGCGGCTCACCAGATGTACCTGCAGGCGGCCGCCGCCGGCCTTGGCGGCGAGGACGACAGCGCGGTGATCAAGATCTTCCCAGGCATCACGTTGCCGAAGGGAGCGCCGGCATGACGGTGTTGGGCGTCATCGCCGACGACTTCACCGGCGCCACCGACGTGGCCAGCATGCTGGTGCGTGCGGGTATGCGCACGGTGCAGGTGATCGGGGTGCCCGACGGTCCGCCA
Source organism: Caldimonas sp. (assembly GCF_046289365.1). Classification (NCBI taxonomy): domain Bacteria; kingdom Pseudomonadati; phylum Pseudomonadota; class Betaproteobacteria; order Burkholderiales; family Sphaerotilaceae; genus Caldimonas; species Caldimonas sp. Next base: position 11,443 of record NZ_JBKBVU010000092.1, read on the forward strand.
CCGAAGGCCGATGCCGTGGTCGTGGCGCTGAAGTCGCGCACCATCCCCGCTGCGCAGGCGGTGGCCGACTCGCTTGCGGCGCTGCGCTGGCTCCAGGCCGCCGGCGCGAAGCAGTTCTATTTCAAGTACTGCTCCACCTTCGACTCCACGCCGGCAGGCAACATCGGCCCGGTGACCGAGGCCCTGCTGGAGGCGCTGGGCAGCGACTTCACCATCGCCTGCCCCGCCTTTCCCGAGAACGGCCGCACGGTGTTCCGCGGGCACCTCTTCGTGGGCGACCAGTTGCTCAGTGATTCGGGCATGCGCCACCACCCGCTCACGCCGATGACCGATGCCAACTTGGTCAAAGTGCTGCAGGCGCAGTCTCGCGGCCGGGTGGGTCTGCTGCGATACGACACGGTGGGGCAGGGCGTGCAGGCCGTGCGCGAGCGCTTGGCCCAGTTGCGCGCCGAAGGCGTGCGCCTGGCCGTGGCCGATGCCATCGACAACGACGACCTGCGCACCCTGGCTGCGGCTTGTGCCGGGCTGCCGCTCATCACCGCCGGCTCGGGCGT
>NZ_JBKBVU010000093.1:0-11978 GCF_046289365.1 Caldimonas sp.
ATCTCCAAGACCATGGTCGCCAGCACCTCGATGACGGTGGGGCTCGCCGACGCGATCGCCACCGGCGAGACCGCCGGGCTCGAGCGGTTCATGGAGCGCAGCCGCCGCGGCGAGCTCGGTCACCGTCTCGCCCTTCATGCGCAGCGCGACCAGGCCGGCTGCCACCGACGCCGCCCGGCTGGGCCCGCCCACGCGGGCCACCCAGCCCGGATAACCTGGAGCCGCCTGCTCGAACTGCGTGTCGTCGGGGGCCAACACCACCAGGGTGCCGGCCAGCCTCGGTACGGCGGCCAGGGCCGCCAGCGTGTGCGCCACCACGCTGCGCCCGGCCACGAGCTCATATTGCTTGGGGCCGGCGGCCCCGGCGCGGGCACCTATCCCTGCGCAGGGAACCAGCGCATAGCAGCGGGGAGCCTCGAAGGAGATCTGCATGAAAGGCCGGGCTATGGGGAAGCGGATTCTATAATCCGGGCATCCGTTCGCCCCGGGGGAGCGCCCTTTCGGGGCGATTTGCTTTTGCCAGGCCGCCTCTCATGCAGATCCCGTCCCTGTCCCCCGGCAAGCGCTACACCCTGCCCCGGCCGCCGGGTTCGGCCGATGCCTTGCTGCTCGCGCGTTTCGCCCGTGAACAGACTCAGGCCGGACGCCTGACGGCCGTCATCACCGCCGAACCCGCCGATGCCCAGCGGCTGCACGACGAGATCGCCTTCTTCGACCCGGCCTTGCGCTGTGCGGTGTTCCCCGACTGGGAGACCCTGCCCTACGACACCTTCTCGCCTCACCAGGACCTCATCTCCGAGCGCCTGGCCACGCTATGGCGCGTGCTGCGCAAGGACGTGGACGTGGTGCTGCTGCCGGCCTCCACGGCCTTGGTGCGCCTGGCGCCGCCGTCGTTCCTGGCGGCCTATACCTTCCACTTCAAGCAGAAGGAAAAGCTCGACGAAGCCTCGCTGAAGGCCCAGCTGACCCTGGCCGGCTACACCCATGTCAGCCAGGTGGTCTCGCCGGGCGAATATGCCGTGCGCGGCGGGCTGATCGACCTCTTTCCCATGGGCTCGCCGGTGCCCTACCGCGTGGACCTCTTCGGCGACGAGGTCGATTCCATCCGCACCTTCGACCCCGACAGCCAGCGCAGCCTCTACCCTGTGCCCGAGGTACGCCTGCTGCCCGGGCGCGAGTTCCCGATGGACGAGGAGGCCCGCGCGAAGTTCCGCGCCCGTTGGCGCGAGCGCATCGAGGGCGACCCGAGCAAGGCGCGGGTCTACAAGGACATCGGCAACGGCATCGCCACCGCCGGCATCGAGTACTACCTGCCGTTGTTCTTCGACGAGACGTCCACAATCTTCCAATACCTGGGCGAGGCCGCCGTCCTGGCCCTGCATGGCGAGATCGACGAAGCCCTGAAGCGCTTCTGGAGCGACACCCGCGAGCGCCATCGCTTTTTGCAGCACGACCCCGAACGCCCGCTGCTGCCGCCCGAAGACCTCTTCCTGCGCCCCGAGGACTTCTTCAGCCTGGCCAATGCCCATGCCCAGCTCGCGCTGCGCGGCCACGAGCCGGTGGACTGGGCCCGCCCCCTGCCCGACCTCTCGGCCGAACGCGGCGCCCCCGAGCCGCTGAAGCGGCTACAGGTGCATGTGGGCACCACGCCGCACCGCGTGCTGATCGTGGCCGAATCGCCCGGCCGCCGCGAAAGCCTGCTGGAGCTGCTGCGCGACAACAGGATCGAGCCGCCCACGATCGATTCGCTGGCCGCCTTCGAGGCCGGTGAGGCCCACTTCGCGATCACCGTGGCCCCGCTGGCCGGTGGCTTTCACTGGGCGCGCCCCGAGCCCGCCCCGGCCATCCAGTTCGTCACCGAGACCGAGCTCTTCGCGGTGGCGCCCACGGCACGCCGCCGGCGCAAGCAGGAGCAGGTCAGCAACGTCGATGCACTGATCAAGGACCTGTCGGAGCTGAAAGTGGGCGACCCGGTGGTGCATGCCAACCATGGCATCGGCCGGTATCAGGGCTTGCTGAACATCGACTTGGGCGATGGTCCGAGCGAATTCCTGCACCTGGAGTATGCCGACAAGGCCACGCTCTACGTGCCGGTGTCGCAGCTCCACCTCATCAGCCGCTACACCGGTGTGAGCTCCGACGAGGCGCCGCTGCACCGCCTGGGCTCGGGCCAGTGGGAGAAAGCCAAGCGCAAAGCGGCCGAGCAGGTGCGCGACACGGCGGCCGAGCTGCTGAACCTGTACGCCCGCCGCGCCGCGCGCGAAGGCCATGCCTTCCGCTTTTCGCCGCACGATTACGAGGCCTTCGCCGCCAGCTTCGGCTTTGAGGAAACCCCCGACCAGAACGCCGCCATCCACGCCGTGATCCAAGACATGGTGAGCCCGCGCCCCATGGACCGCCTGGTGTGCGGCGACGTGGGCTTCGGCAAGACCGAGGTGGCCCTGCGCGCGGCCTTCGTGGCGGTGACGGGTGGCAAGCAGGTGGCGCTGTTGGCGCCCACCACCCTGCTGGCCGAGCAGCACTACCAGACGCTTTGTGACCGCTTTGCGCAGTGGCCGGTCAAAATCGCCGAACTTTCGCGCTTTCGCACCGGCAAGGAAGTGCGCCAGGCCCTCGACGGACTGGCCGACGGCACGGTGGACATCGTCGTGGGCACCCACAAGCTGCTCTCGCCCGACGTGAAATTCGCCCGCCTGGGCCTGCTCATCATCGACGAGGAGCACCGCTTCGGCGTGCGCCACAAGGAGGCCATCAAAGCCCTGCGCGCGGAGGTGGACGTGCTCACGCTCACCGCCACGCCCATCCCGCGCACGCTGGGCATGGCGCTGGAGGGCCTGCGCGACCTGTCGGTGATTGCCACCGCGCCGCAGCGGCGCCTGGCCATCAAGACCTTCGTGCGCAACGAAAGCAGTGGCGTGATCCGAGAGGCCGTGTTGCGCGAGCTCAAGCGCGGCGGGCAGGTCTACTTCCTGCACAACGAGGTCGAGACCATTCAGAACCGCCGCGAGAAACTGGCCGAGCTGCTGCCCGAGGCCCGCATCGCCGTGGCCCACGGCCAAATGCACGAGCGCGAGCTGGAGCGCGTGATGCGCGACTTCGTGGCCCAGCGCTACAACGTGCTGCTGTGCTCGACCATCATCGAGACCGGCATCGACGTGCCCACGGCCAACACCATCGTCATCAGCCGTGCCGACAAATTCGGCCTGGCCCAGTTGCACCAGTTGCGCGGCCGTGTCGGCCGCTCGCACCACCAGGCCTATGCTTACCTGTTGGTGCCCGATGTCGAAGGCCTGACCAAGCAGGCTGCGCAACGGCTGGAAGCCATCCAGAGCATGGAGGAGCTGGGCTCGGGCTTCTATCTCGCCATGCACGACCTGGAGATCCGGGGCGCCGGCGAGGTGCTGGGCGACAGCCAGAGCGGCAACATGCAGGAAGTGGGCTTCCAGCTCTACAACGACATGCTGGCGCAGGCCGTGCGCGACCTGAAGGCCGGCCGCGAGCCCGACCTGCTCTCGCCGCTGAACGTCACCACCGAGATCAACCTGCACGCCCCTGCGCTGCTGCCCGAGAGCTACTGCGGCGACGTGCATGTGCGCCTGAACCTCTACAAGCGCCTGGCCACCACCGAGAAGACCGACCAGATCGACACCCTGCTCGAAGAGATCACCGACCGCTTCGGCAAACTGCCCCCGCAGGGCCAGACCCTCTTCGACGTGCACCGCCTGCGTGTACTGGCCAAGCCCTACGGCGTGCTCAAGATCGACGCTGCGCCCACGGGCATGAGCATCACCTTCCGCCCCAACCCGCCCATCGATGCAATGCGCATCATCGAGCTGGTGCAGAAGAACCGCCACATCAAGCTGGCCGGCAACGACAAGCTGCGCATTGACAAGGCCCTGCCCGAACCCAAGGATCGCGCCCAGTTCATCCGCGACGTGCTGCGCTCGCTGGGCGCGCCGGTGGCAACCCCGGCCTGAGCCCGACGCAAGAGACTGCCCTCCCCTTCTCCTGCCATGACCACCTTCATCGAATACGCCCCCGGGCTCGTCATCCGCGGCTTCACCCCGCCGCTGCGCCTGGCTGACTACAAGGCCATCGCCTTCGACATGGATTCCACGCTGATCAACATCGAGTGCATCGACGAGATCGCCGACGCCGTGGGCAAGAAGGCCGAAGTGGCCGCCATCACCGAAGCCGCGATGCGCGGCGAGATCACCGACTTCAAGGACAGCCTGCGCCGCCGTGTGGCGCTGCTCAAAGGGGTGCCCGAAGACGCGCTGATGGAGGTCTACACCCAGCGCCTGCGCCTGAACCCGGGTGCGGCCGAACTCATCGCCGCCTGCCGCGCCGCGGGCTTGCGCACCCTGCTCGTGTCGGGCGGCTTCACCTTCTTCGCCGACCGCGTGCGCGAGCGCTTGGGGCTGGACCACGCCCATTCGAACGTGCTGGAAATCGAGAACGGCCGGCTCACCGGTCGAGTGGTGGGCGACATCGTGGACGGCGAAGAAAAGAAGCGCCAGCTCCTGGCCCTGTGCCAACGCCTGGGCTGCCCGCCCTCACAAGCCATCGCCGTGGGCGACGGCGCCAACGACCTCCTGATGATGGCCGCCGCCGGTCTGAGCGTGGCTTACCACGCCAAGCCCAAGGTGCGCGAGCAGGCGATGGTGGCGATCAACCTTGGCGGTCTGGATCGCTTGCTGGACGTGCTGCATTGAAGCGCCAAGCCCGCATCGGTTGGTCCGTGCGGGCTGAATGTCAGCCTCGTGCCGGCATCACCACGATGCCGTCTTCGTCGGCGAACAACCATTCGCCCGGACGCACCCACACGCCCTGCACTTGCACCGGCACATCGCGCTGGCCCTGGTGGCGGCGTTCGGTAGGCATGGGGTTGAGGCCCAGGGCACGGATACCGACGTCGCATGTGCGAATCTCAGCCAGGTCGCGCACGCAGCCGTTCACCACCACACCGGCCCAGCCGTTCTTCGCCGCCGCGGCGGCGATGTTGCCGCCCACCAGCGCGCGGGCCAGCGAGGCGCCGCCGTCCACCACCAGCACCTGGCCGTGGCCCGGTCCTTCCAGCAAGGCTTTCACCTCGGTGTTGTCCTCATAGCACTTCACCGTGCGCACCGGGCCGGCAAAGCGGGCCTTGCCGCCGTAGCTGTGGAACACGGGCGGCAACACGCGGAAGGCGCCGTCGGTGTCGGCCTTGTGCTCGTCGCACAGATCGCAGGTGGAGAAGGTCTCGAAGTTCATGCGTTGTCGATCTTCTTGATGGGCGGTTTGACGTCCTCGGGCCGGGCCGGCAGCATGGGCTGGTGCTCGCGCGCCGCGTTGAGGATGATGGAGGTGGAAGTTTCCGTGAGCAAGCAGAATTTCGTCACCACCGCATCGAGGTGGGCGACGTCGATCACCGCGATTTCCAGGATCCAGCTGTCCTCGCCGGTCACGTTGTAGGCATTGATGACCTCAGGCGTGTGCTGGATGAGCTTCACCACCCGAGCGTATTCGGCCCGCCCCACCCGCACGATGGCGCGGATGCCGTAGCCCAGCTTGGCGAGGTTCACGCTGGCGTGGTAGCCGGTGATGACGCCGGCCGATTCCAGCTTACGCACGCGCTCGGTCACGGCCGGCTGACTCAAGTGCACGCGCCGGCCCAGCTCGGCCATCGACAGGCGGGCATCGGCCTGCAATTCGGCCAGGATACGGGTGTCGTGAGGGTCCAGCTCCAGGTTCAAAGTCAAGGCGGCTTCCTTCTTTGAGATTCACGGCAGATCGACTTCATCTCCGTTGAATTCGTCTTCATCGGCACTTCGAGCTTTTCTAGCATAGCGGCTCAACACCTGACGACAACACGCTCATGTCCACCGCCACCTCTTCGCTGCCCTCCGCCCCCGCGCTCAGCCCGACGGTGATGCTCTGCCTTGCGGCCACCTGGCTGGTCTGGGGCTCCACCTACCTGGCCATCAAGTATGCGCTGATCAGCTTCCCGCCTTTTTTCCAGATGGGCACCCGCTTTCTGTTTGCCGGCGTGGTGCTGGCCGCCTGGATGCGCTGGCGCGGCGTGGCCTGGCCCAACGCGCGCCAATGGCGCAACGCCCTGGTGGTGGGCACCCTGATGCTGGGCGGTGGCATGGGCGGCACGGCCTATGCCGAGCAGACCGTGGGCTCGGGCCTGGTGGTGGCCTTCATCGCGGTGGTGCCACTGATGATCGCGGCCCTCAACCTGCTGTGGCGTGTCGTGCCCGCTCGCCTGGAGATGGCCGGCATCGCCGTGGGCCTGGCCGGCGTGCTGATGCTCACCCAGGGCGCCGGCTTCCAGGCCTCCCCCGCGGGGCTGGCGGCGATTGCGATCGCCTGCCTCACCTGGTCGCTGGGCAGCGTGCTCAGCCAGCGCAGCCTGCCGATGGCCCCGGGCGCGATGGGTTTCGCCAGCGAGATGATCTGCGGCGGGCTGGTGCTGATGGCGCTGGCCTGGGCCGCCGGCGAGTCGCCCGCCTGGCCGCCCGAGCCGCTGGCGGTGGGCGCGTGGTTCTACCTGGTGGTGTTCGGCTCGCTGATCGCCTTCAACGCCTACATGTACTTGCTGGCGAACACGAGCGCCGCGCTGGCATCGAGCTACACCTTCGTCAACCCGGTGATCGCGATGGTGCTGGGCGTGACGGTGGCCGGCGAGCACATCACCGGCCCCGAGTGGCTGGCCGCCGGCATCGTGCTCGGCGGCGTGGTGCTGATGCTGCGCGGCACGGCAGCGCGGCGTCGATGAAGACGCAGCATCCGTCGTACTACAATTCCCCATGTTGGTGCTCGCCCGGCGGTCCCGCCGGGCAGTTAAACGGGAAGCAGGAAGCGCCGTCGGCCCCGCCGGCACGCCAACCTGCGCTGCCCCCGCAACGGTAAGCAGACGGGCACGCCTTCGGGTGCGCTCAGCGCCGATCCTCAACCACTGGCCGAGTCCTTCGGGTCGCGGCTGGGAAGGTGATCGGTGTGGATCTGTCAGCCCGGATACCGGCCAACAGGGGAGCGCGTGCGCGCGCTCGATGGGTTCTGGCCTGCGGGGAAGTGGGCTGGAACGATCATTGCCGTTTCAACCATGTCTCTTGCCCGACCCCTCCGTCGCAGCGCGCGATGGATTCTTGCGCCTTCTTGCGCACTTGCGCCGCTGGCTGCCGCTGCCCAAACGCTGCTGGCGCAGGCCCCTACACTGGACACCGTCATCGTCACGGCCACGCGCGTCGAGCAAAGGCTCGACGAGGTGCTCGCAGACATGTCCGTGATCGAGCGAGACACCATCGAACGCAGCGGCGCCACCACGGTGGCGGACCTGCTCTCGCGCACGCCGGGCGTGGAGTTCTCGCGCAATGGCGGGCCGGCGGCCAATACCAGCTTGTTCTTGCGCGGCGGCGACAACCGCTTCACGGCCGTGTTCATCGACGGCGTGCGCGTCGATTCTCAGTCCACGGGGGGCGCCAGCTGGAACGCCTTGCCGGTGGAACAGATCGAGCGCATCGAAATTCTGCGCGGACCGGCCGCCGCCGTTTACGGATCGGACGCCATCTCCGGCGTGGTGCAGATCTTCACGCGCAAGGGCGAGGGTCCTGCCACGCCGAGCATTGGCCTAGGCTTGGGCAGTCACCGTACGCGCAAGGCCGACATCGGCGTGCACGGCAAGAGCGGTGCCCTCGACTATGCCCTGAGCGTAGGGCATGAAGACAGCAAGGGTTTCGACACCCGCCCGGGCGTGGGCTTCGCCGACCGCGACGGCTACGAACGCACCTCCGCCTCTGCCCGCCTGGGCTGGGCCGTGGCCCAAGGGCATCGCCTGGAAGCCTCGGCGCTGGTCAACGACCTCGACTCCCAATACGACGGCTTTGCCAGCACGGCCGACGACCGTGCCTTGTATGACGTTCAAACCCTGGGCTTGACATGGTCGGCGCAGTGGTCGCCAGCCTATCGAATGCGCTTGAGCGCCAACCAAGGGCGCGACCGTTACCGCACCCGCCCCTCGCCGTATCTCACCGACACCAAGGTCGACAGCTATCTGTGGCATCACGAATACCGCATCGGCGCACATCGCCTGACCGCGGCTTTGGAGCGCCGCAAAGACAGCCTGGAGAACTCCGGCCCACCGGCCCTGGACGCCTCGCGCTCGCAAAACGCGCTGGCCTTGGGTTACGGCTGGAGCGATCGCGGCCACACGGTGCAGCTCAATGCCCGCCACGACGACGACAGCGAGTTTGGAGGCAAGACCACAGGGGCCGCCTCCTATGCTTACGCATTCGCACCCGGCTGGCGGGCCACCGTTGCAGCGGGCACGGCCTTCCGCGCCCCCACGCTCTACCAGCGCTTCAGCCAGTACGGCGTGGCCGACCTGAAGCCGGAGTCCTCGCGCAACCTGGAAGCCGGCCTGCGCTACGCGCAGGGCAACAGCCAGTTCGGCGTGGTGGTCTTCCGCAACGAGGTGACGGACCTCATCAACTTCGGTGCCCCCGGCCCCTGCGCCAGCAGCTTCGGCTGCTACGAAAACGCCGGCAAGGCGATCCTGAAAGGCGTGACCCTCTCGGGCGCGCACCGCCTGGGCGCCGTCAACCTGTGGGGCTCGGTCGACTTCCAGAAACCGCTCAATGCCGACACCGACCGCCTCCTGGCCCGCCGCGCCCGCCGCCATGCGCAACTGGGCGCCGATGCCACGCTCGGCGACTGGACCGTGGGCGCCGACCTGAAGCTGGTCGGTGAGCGCTTCGACAACGCGGCCAACACCGTGCGCCTGGGCGGCTACGGGCTCGTGAGCCTGCATGCCAGCCGCACCCTGGCGCAGGACTGGACCGTGCTGGCCCGCGTGGACAACCTGGGCGACAAGGACTACGCGGTGGCCCGTACCTACGCCACCGGCGGACGCATGGTGTTCGTCGGCCTGCGCTGGTCGCCGCGCTGAGCCACTGCGCCTGAAGGCCCATGCGCTTCGTCCGCTCGCTGCCCCTGTTCTATGCCGTGCTGCTGGGCGGGGTGGCCCTCGCCTTGATGCTCGCTCTGGGGCTGGGCAGCCAGCGGCTGGACGCAGCCGAGGTGCTGGCGGCCGTGGCCGGCCGGCTCGAGGGCATCGGGGCGGACATCGTGCTGAATCTGCGCCTGCCGCGCGCGCTGTCGGCCCTGGCCTGCGGCGCCCTGCTGGCGCTGGCCGGCGCGCTGCTGCAAACCCTGCTGCGCAACCCGCTGGCCGACCCGTATGTGCTGGGCATCTCCAGCGGGGCCTCGGTGGGCGCGCTGCTGGCGCTGTGGGCGGGGGCCACCTGGGCCTGGGTCAACCTGGGCGCGGCCATCGGTGCGCTGGTGGCCACGGCGCTGGTCTTCCTGTTGGGCGCGCGGGCTTTCCGCCGCCAGGCCGACAGCACGCGCGCCAGCGTGCAGCTGCTGCTGGTGGGCGTGATCGTGGGCGCGGGTTTTGGCGCCATCGTGGCCTTCATCCTGTCGATCGCGCCCGAGGCACAGCTGCGCGGCATGATCTTCTGGCTGCTGGGCGACCTCAACGGCGCCGACCGCTGGGGCCTGCCGCTGGCCGGCGCTGCCGTGCTGCTGGCCCTGGCCCTCGTGCTGGCGCGCGACCTCAACCTCATGCTGCTGGGCGACGGCCCGGCCTATGCGCTGGGCGTGAACGTGCGGCGCTTGCGCCTGTGCGTGGTGCTGCTGGCCTCGGTGGCCGCCGGCCTGGCCATCACCGTGGCGGGCAGCATCGGCTTCGTGGGCCTGGTGGTGCCACACGCGCTGCGCCTGCTCGTGGGCAATGACCAGCGCGTGCTGCTGCCCGCCTGCGCCCTGGCCGGCGGCGCCTTCCTGGTGCTGGCCGACACCCTGGCTCGCACCGTGCTGGCCCCCATGCAACTGCCCGTGGGCGTGCTCACCGCCTTCATCGGCGTGCCCAGCTTCCTGTGGCTGCTGCTGCGCAATGGGAGGGCGGGATGAGCGCCGATCTGCTGGCCAGCCACCAGCTCACGGTGCGCGCCGGCCAGCGTACCCTCGTGAAAGGTCTGAGCCTGCGTGTGCAGCGCGGCGAACGCTGGGCCTTCCTGGGCCCCAACGGCTGCGGCAAGACCACCCTGCTGCGCACCCTGGCCGGCCTGCTCGACCCGGCCAGCGGCGAGGTCTACATCGACGGTCAACCCCTGCCTCACATCCCCACCCGGGCCCTGGCCCGGCTGCGCGCCTGGTGCCCGCAACACCACCAGGACGTGTTTGCGCTCACGGCGCTCGACGTGGTGCTGGCCGCCCGCCAGCCCTACGCCGGCCGTTTCGGCTGGCTGGCCCCCGACGACGAACGCATCGCCCGCGAACAGCTCGCCGCCCTGGACGTGGCCCACCTGGCCGGGCAGGACGTGCGCAGCCTCTCAGGCGGCGAACGCCAGCGCGTGGCCATTGCCGCCGCACTGGCCCAGGCCACGCCGCTGGTGTTGCTGGACGAACCCACCGCCCACCTCGACGTGCCCCACCAATTGGCCGTGTGCCGCCTGCTGGCCGGCCTGGCCGACCGTGCGGTGCTGCTGTCGCTGCACGACGTGAACCTGGCGCAGCGCTGCTGCACCCACGCCCTGCTCTTTATGCCCCCCGGCGCCGACGGCCAGCCCCGGCTGCTGGCCGGCCCGCTGGCCGAGGTGCTCACCGAAGCCCGCCTGAGTGAAGCCTATGGCTGCCCCATGCGCGCCCTCGACGTGGACGGCCTGCGCCACTTCCTGCCGGCGGCCAAGGCCTCCATGCCTGTGTGAACCATGACCGACGCCACCTCCTCTGACGCCGACCCTGGGCTGAACGAACGCCACCGCGAGCGCATGCAGCGCAAGAAAGCCATCGTCGATGCCAAGATCGAAGCCGCCCAGGGCGAGGGTGGCCTCATCCTCGTGCACACCGGTAACGGCAAGGGCAAAAGCTCCAGCGCCTTCGGCATGGTGGCCCGCGCCCTGGGCCACGGCATGAAGGTGGGCGTGGTGCAGTTCATCAAGGGCGCGATGCCTACCGGCGAGGAACTCTTCTTCCGCCGCTTTCCCGAGGAAGTGCGCTTCCACGCCATGGGCGAGGGCTACACCTGGAACACCCAGGACCGCGAGCGCGACGTGGTCAAGGCCCAGGCCGCCTGGGCCCTGGCGCGCGAGATGCTGGCCGACGACACCCTGGGCCTGATCGTGCTGGACGAGATCAACATCGCGCTGAAGTACCGCTACCTCGACGTGCAGCAGGTGATTGCCGACCTCCAGCGACGCCCGCCGATGCAACACGTGGTGCTCACCGGCCGCGCCGCGCCGCCCGAGCTGATCGAGGTGGCCCACACCGTCACCGAGATGGGCCTGGTCAAGCACGCCTTCCAGCAGGGCTTCCGTGCGCAGCGCGGCATTGAGCTGTGAGCCGATGACGCGTGCCCTGCTGATCGCCGGCCCCGCCTCGGGCCAAGGCAAGACCTCGCTCACCTGCGCGCTGGCCGGACTACGGCGCTCATCACTTGGTCCGCCCTCCCGTTTTAGGACGATCACATACCAGACACTTCCCGTTCTAGCAGCTTCCGCCAGCATTCGGGCTTTTTGCTTCGCCTCGTTCAATGCCTTACGGCGCTCTTCGATTGATTCACCCCGTGTGAAGGTGAGATTGGGAGGCGTGTCGCCGCTTTCCCCGTACGGATGGACGAAGTTCAACGTCATCCTCAAGCCGTCAATCTTAACCTCTTTGACCGGAAGGGCCGCTGCTTCCTTTCGCCCCTGGACGAAATCACGAACGGCCACATCGCATGACCGGAATTCATCCTGTTCCTGTACCGCTTGTGGAGCTCGTTCTTGGGCGGAAGGATTACGTTTCCGGGATGGCGCGCCCTCTGCTCCTACAGAGAGCGCAAGGGCACACGCAATAGCAAGTAAGGCCATACGCACCATAGCTCCATCCTCCCACGATAGGGAAGAACGTCGACAATCCGGCCGACGGCAACGCTGCTCAAGATTTACGAC
>NZ_JBKBVU010000323.1:0-2255 GCF_046289365.1 Caldimonas sp.
CGCTCGCGCCGACCTTGCGCAGCATGTCGAGCAGGCGGTCCTGCTTCTTGCCCTCGGGGGCGAGGGGGCCGGAGGTGATGAAGCGCGTCTGGAGGCCGAGGAAGTCGCGGGCGATCGCCTGGGTCAAGAACTGGTTCAGCGCGCTGAGGTGCGTCCACGAGCGCTCCATGTAGACGTGCTCGAAGAACGCCTGGTAGCGCTTGAAGTGCGGCGCTCTCTCGTAGCAATACATCAGGGTCTTCCAGTGCTTCGCCGCCCAGCCCGGCTCGGCGAGGGTGACGTCCTGGATGACCTTGTCGCGGCTGTCGGCGGCCACCGGCACGGTGAGCCACTGCTCGCCGTTGTGGCCGATGATCTTGTTGCGGTTGCGCCAATCCCGGACGGTGTATTGCACGTCGTCGTAGAACACGAACGTGTCGACATCGCGGATGATGTCGAAGTAGCCCTTCCAGGGCAGGTAGTTGGATTGGATGATGGCGACCTTCATGCGGCTTGCGTCCTTGCCCGGTGAGGGTTTTTCCGTGGCCATGATACCCCGCGCGCCGATCGAAGAATCACGGCCTGTTGGCCGCAAGCCCGCTCCGGCCGTCTCAAGGGGCCGGCTTGGGCGCGGCGGCGTCCACCTTGCGGAACGCCTCCTCGGTTTGCTGGAGCCGTTCGCGGCTGAAGGCGTGGCCGGGGGGCAGGTCGAACGTCGGCCAACGCATCGCGCGAAAGCGGCTCAGGTGGGCTGACGTGATGGTCAAGGGAAAGCTCCCGGCCCGCTGCGGCTGGGTCCAGCGCGGCGGGGTCGTGTCGAGGCGCATCTGCCGGACGTAGACGTGCGCGCGGTATTGGCGGGGCCGTGTGACGTCGGTCATGACCGCATCCAGCAGCGCCACGCGGAACGCGAGCTGGCGGGTCGGTGCGGCCGGCCGGGCCGGATCGCCCGCGATGAACTTGTGCTCCCGTTTGGCGCGCTGCCACTTCAGGGAGTATTTGAAGTACAGCAGGTCGTTGCGCATGTAGTCGAGGCGGCCGCCCTCGTGATCATAGAAAGGCACGATCCGCCGATGCCGACCGGCCGGGTCCACTTCTTGCACCACGAAGTAGGCCTCGTTCATGCCGATGTCGCCCTGGTTGAAGACGTTGACCACCTCTTGCCCGAAGAGGCGGTAGTAGGGCGCCAGCGCCTGATGGATCGGCTTCATCGGCTTGGCCAACTCGGTCGGCATCAGGCCGGGAGCGACGGCATTCTGCACCACGACGGCACCGCATGTGAGCCCGATCAGCGTCGGCAGGTGGCGCGCGATCGTCAGGGGGGCGACCGCGGGGGCAGGCTCCTCGCCGGCTGGGGCGGGGGCCTCTTGGCGCCATTTCTCGCGCACCCAGCCGAGGATCGCGGGGCCGAACAGCAGCGTCCAGAGCAGCAGCTCGACCACCGGCAGGTACTGGAGGTTGAGCAGCAGCAACGAGAACGTGAAGAAGCCCAGGCCTTGCAGCACCACGAAGGGACGGGCCCACTTGAGGTACATCAACGGGACCAGGCAGACCTCCCAGACAGCCTGAATGGCGAGCCCCAACTGGCAGAAGGCCATGAAGAAGCGGGGGTGCTGCTCACGCAGCGCGGCCATGAAGGCGTGATGGTCAGTCAGGTAGGAGGCGGTGAAGGCCATCTGGAGGACCTGGCCGTTCAGCCAGAAGGGGTCTTTGACGTGGTACAGCATGGCGGTGATGCAGTTGCCCCAGAACATGAGCATCACCATCAGCCGGACGCCGGCGATCTCTTGCCGGCCCCCGGCGCCGAACGGGGCGTAGAAGCGGGCCATCCAGGTCCCGGCCAGGCGCGATCGCAGCAGCAGGGCGTCCAGGCTGTGGGTGCGGCCGGCGCCGTGAAGGAGCAACCCCCACAGCAGCGCCACGGTCACCATCGTGCCGAGGTTGAATGCCAGGGGGAAGAGCGCGTAGTAGATCAGCAGCCCGACGACGGCCAGCGGCGTCAGCGCGCCCAGGGCCAGCATGGCGCCGCCGATGGCGGCGAGGGCCGAGATCAGCCGAGCGACGCGGGGGTCGGGGCCGCCGGGCAACATGGCGAACCCGAAGATGTCCAGCATCTGGTGGACGATCATGAGGCCGAAGAGCACGCGCACGACGGCGAGCACCAGTGGCAGGCTGTGCGCGGCGCGATCGCTGAGCACGAACGGCGCCAAGACGCGCGTGCCCCAGGCGCTCGAGTTCGGAGGGGTGAAGGCCATGGTGATTGTCCTCGCCCCCAG
>NZ_JBKBVU010000094.1:0-11947 GCF_046289365.1 Caldimonas sp.
ACAGGCCGCGCTGCTCCCACAGCGGGCCCCAGTGGGCCTCGATGGCGGCGGGCTCGAAGGACTTGGCGAGTTCGGTCATGGGGCCGGGCGTGCGAGGGGAAAACGAAAGCGGCGTCCCACAGGACGCCGCCAAACCTGGGATGCCGCAATTTTAGGCGCGGCAGAAGGAGCCTACATGAAGAGGTGTTCCCCGGCGTTCTCGCCGCCGAGGATCACGTAGTTGACCTTGCGCAGGTCGGCCAGCGTGCGCCCGCCGGCGTAGCTGATGGAGCTTTGCAAGTCTTCGCGCATTTCGCGCAGCGTGTCGGCGAGCTTGCCCTTGATCGGCTCGAGGATGCGCTTGCCCTCGACGTGTTTGTACTCGCCCTTGTTGAAGTCGCTGGCCGAGCCGTAGTACTCCTTGTAGAGCTTGCCGTCGATCTCGACGGTCTGGCCGGGGGACTCCTCGTGGCCGGCGAACAGCGAGCCGATCATCACCATGGCCGCGCCGAAACGCACGCTCTTGGCGATGTCGCCATGGTGGCGGATGCCCCCGTCGGCGATGATGGGCTTGGTGGCCACACGGGCACACCACTTCAGCGCTGAGAGCTGCCAGCCGCCGGTGCCGAAGCCCGTCTTGAGACGGGTGATGCAGACCTTGCCGGGGCCAATGCCCACCTTGGTGGCATCGGCCCCCCAATTCTCCAGGTCGATCACGGCTTCGGGCGTGCCCACGTTGCCGGCGATCACGAAGGTCTGTGGCAGCTTGTGCTTGATGTGGTCGATCATCTTGCGCACGCTGTCGGCATGACCGTGGGCGATGTCGATGGTGATGTAGTCGGCCCCCACGCCCTCGGCGGCCAGGCGGTCGATCACCGCGTAATCGGCGACCTTGACGCCCGAGCTGATCGAGACGAACAAGCCCTTGTCGCGCATGCGTTTTGCGTAGGCCACGTTGTCCAGATCGAAGCGGTGCATCACATAGAAGTAACCGTTGGCGGCCAGGTACTCGCTGATGCGCTCGTCGAGCACCGTCTTCATGTTGGCTGGCACCACCGGCAGCTTGAAGCGGCGGCCGCCGAACTCCACCGAGGTGTCGCATTCGCTGCGGCTTTCCACGCGGCATTTGCGCGGCAGCAGCAGGATGTTGTCGTAGTCGAAGATTTCCATGGTCAAGGCTCCGGGTGGCAGTAGGGCCTGCCGATGGGCGGTGGCAGGCTTGCGGGCGGCGCGTTGAGGCAGTGCGCGGCCCAATGGCTGCGAGCGCTTGATTTGGAGCCGGTCGGGTCCGAAACCGTCAGCGAGGGCGGTGGACACAAAAAAACCGGGCTCCAACATTTGGGCCCGGTGGCGCATTCTACGCCGAACCTCGGGCAGGCGCATACCCCTCTCCTAGAATCGGCCCATGAGCATCTTCCCTCCCGATCCCGCGCCCGTTGCGGCGCCTCCTGCGGCCCCGGCCGGCCTGCTGCAGCACCTCAACCCCGAGCAGTATGCGGCGGTGACGCTGCCGCCGCGCCACGTGCTGGTGCTGGCCGGCGCAGGCTCGGGCAAGACGCGGGTGCTCACCACCCGCATTGCCTGGCTGATCCAGACCGGCCAGGTGGGTCCGGGCGGCGTGATGGCCGTCACCTTCACGAACAAGGCCGCCAAGGAGATGCTCACGCGCCTGGGTACGATGCTGCCCATTCCCGTGCGCGGCATGTGGATCGGCACCTTCCACGGCTTGTGCAACCGCTTCCTGCGCGCGCATTGGAAGCTGGCGGCCTTGCCGCAGAGTTTCCAGATCCTGGATTCGCAGGACCAGCTCTCGGCCGTCAAGCGCGTGATCAAGGCGATGAACCTGGATGAAGAGCGCTTCGTGCCCAAGCAGGTGGCGTGGTTCATCGCCGGCTGCAAGGAAGACGGCCTGCGACCCAAGGACGTGCAGGCGCGCGACGAGCACACGCGCAAGCTCATCGAGGTCTACCAGGCCTACGAGGACCAATGCCAGCGCGAAGGTGTCGTGGACTTCGGCGAGCTGATGCTGCGCACCTACGAGCTGATGCGCGACCACACCGCGCTTCGCGAACACTACAACCGCCGTTTTCGCCACATCCTGGTGGACGAGTTCCAGGACACCAACAAGCTGCAGTACGCCTGGCTGAAGATGTTCGCCGGCCCTGAGAGCGCCGTGATGGCCGTGGGCGATGACGACCAGAGCATTTATGCCTTTCGCGGCGCGCAGGTGGGCAACATGGCCGACTTCGAGCGCGAGTTCCGTGTGGACCAGGTCATCAAGCTGGAGCGCAACTACCGCAGCTTCGGCCACATCCTCGATGCGGCCAACGCGCTGATCTCTCACAACACGCGGCGCCTGGGCAAGAACCTGCGCACCGAGGCCGGGCCGGGCGAGCCGGTGCGCGTCTATGAGGCCACCAGCGATTTCGCCGAGGCGCAGTGGCTGGTCGAGGAGGCGCAGCAACTGCACCGCGACGGCGTGCCGCGCAGCGAGACGGCGGTGCTCTACCGCAGCAATGCGCAGTCGCGCGTGCTGGAAAGCGCGCTCTTCAACGCCGGGATCCCCTACCGCGTCTACGGCGGGCTGCGCTTCTTCGAGCGCGCCGAGATCAAGCATGCGCTGGCCTACCTGCGCCTGATCGAGAACCCCAACGACGACACCAGTTTCCTGCGCGTGGTGAACTTCCCCACCCGTGGTATCGGCGCGCGCACGATCGAGCAGTTGCAAGACGCCGCCCGCGCCAGCGGCCGCAGCCTGTACCAGAGCGTGGGCGCAGTGGCTGGCAAGGGCGGGGCCAACCTCGCGGCCTTCGTGGCCCTGGTGGACGCCATGCGCGAGGCCACGCAGGGCCTGACGCTGCGCGAGATCATCGAGCACGTGATCGAGGCCTCGGGCCTGGCCGACTTCTATCGCACCGAAAAGGAAGGCCGCGAGCGGCTGGAGAACCTGGACGAACTGGTCAATGCCGCCGAGGCCTTCGTGACGCAGGAGGGCTTCGGCAAGGACGCCGTGGCCCTGCCGGTGGACGAGCAGGCTGGCGCCATCGCTGCAGGCAGCCCACCGGCCATCGCCGCAGTGGACCTCACTCCCGATGCCGAGACCGGCGAGATCGTCTCACCGCTGGCCGCCTTCCTGACCCACGCGGCGCTGGAGGCCGGCGACAACCAAGCCCAGGCCGGCCAGGACGCGCTGCAACTGATGACGGTGCACGCGGCCAAGGGCCTGGAGTTCGACGTGGTCTTCATCACCGGCCTGGAAGAAGGCCTCTTCCCGCACGAGAACTCGCTGTCGGATGCCGACGGCCTCGAAGAGGAGCGCCGGCTTATGTACGTGGCCATCACGCGCGCGCGCAAGCGCCTGTACCTGAGCCACAGCCAGACGCGCCTGCTGCACGGCCAGACACGCTACAACGTCAAGAGCCGCTTCTTCGACGAACTGCCCGAGGGGGCGCTCAAGTGGATCACGCCCCGCACCCAAGGCTTCGGCTCCGGCTTCGAGCGCGACTACCGCGCCGCTTGGCAGCGCGGCTCGGGACTGGGCAGCATCGTGGGGGCCGGCCGCCAGCCCGAGACGCCGCCCGCCTGGGCGGCTCCGAGGGCCACCACCAACGAAGGCCAGGCCCTGCGCGCCGGCCAGAGCGTCTTCCACAACAAATTCGGCGAGGGCGTGATTCTCACCCTCGAAGGCAGCGGGGCCGACGCACGTGCACAGATCAATTTCGGCCGCCATGGCGTCAAGTGGCTGGCCCTGAGCGTGGCCAAGCTCACCCCGGTGGAGGGCTGAGCAGGGGGAGGCTTTGTTCTGCATGGCAGAACGAAAAACTGAAGAGCGGAATCGGCTTTATCATTCGGCGGTCCGGTGTCTGGCCGGGCCGGATGGGAGCCTTCGCCTTGAGTTCGACCGACCTGTTCACCCCCGGGGCTGCGGAAGATCTGCAGCCGCAGCGCCTGCACCACTGGCTCGACCATTGGGCGCAGCGGCAAAGCGACGCGCCTGCGCTGCAGGATGAGCGCGCCGCGCTGAGCTATGGGGCCCTCGCGGCGGCCGTGGAGGCGGCCGCGCAAGGCCTGCGTGAGGCCGGGGTGCAGCCGGGCGACCGTGTGCTGGTGGTGGGCGAGAACTGCAATGCCGCCGCGATCCTGGTGCTGGCCTGCAGCCGGCTCGACGCCTGGGTGTCCTTGGTCAATGCCCGCCTGTCCGAGCGCGAGATCGACACCTTCCTTGAGCACTCCCAGGCCCGCGTGGTGGTCGGCCTGGGCGAGGCCTCGGCCGAGGCGTTGCGTCATCTGCAGCGCCTGGGCGGCAGGTCACAGCGCTGGCCCGGCGCGGGCGAGGTGCTGCTCGCCGCCGGCCACCCCCAGGCCTCACCCGAACCGGTGAGCGAGGCGGCGGACGCCCAGGTTGCCGCATTGATCTACACCTCGGGCACCTCCGGCGCACCCAAGGGGGTGATGCTCACCCATGCCAACCTGCTCTTCATCGCCGCCAACAGCCGCCGCCAGCGACGCCTGACGAGCGCCGACCGGGTTTATGGCGTGCTGCCGCTGTCGCATGTCTATGGCCTGACCGCCGTGCTGCTGGCCACGCTGTCGGCCGGCGCCAGCTTGGTGCTGGCCGCCCGCTTCGCCCCCGAGGCCATGGCCCGGGCGCTGGCGGACGAACGCATCACCGTGCTGCACGGTGTGCCGGCCATGTATGCCAAGCTGCTGGAGTGGGGCGATCGGCCGGGCAACACCCTGCGCGCGAGCGCGTTGCGGGTGGCACAGTCCGGTGGCGCGCCGCTGGACCAGGCGCTGAAGGACCGCTTCGAGCAGCACTTTGGCCTCCCGCTGCACAACGGCTATGGCATGACCGAGGCGTCGCCCTCCATCTGCCAGACCCGCCTGGATGCGCCGCGCCGTGACTGCTCGGTGGGCCCGCCGATCCCCGGCATCGAAGTGCAGGTGGTCGATCTCGAGTCGCGCCGGCCGGTGCCGGTGGGCGAGACCGGCGAGCTCTGGCTGCGCGGGCCCAATGTGATGAAGGGCTACTACCGCAACCCGGCACTGACGGCCGAGACGGTGGACACCGACGGCTGGCTGCACACTGGCGACCTGGCCCGCATGGAAGCCGACGGCACGCTGTCGATCGTGGGCCGCTCGAAGGAGCTCATCATCCGCTCGGGCTTCAACGTCTACCCGGTGGAGGTGGAAGACGTGCTCAACGCCCATCCGGACGTGGTGCTCTCGGCCGTGGTGGGCCGCCCGGTGCCGGGCAACGAGGAGGTGGTGGCCTTCGTCGAGCCCGTGCCGGGCCGCACGCTGGACACCGAGGCGCTGATGGCCTGGCTGCGCGAGCGTCTGTCGCCCTACAAGCTGCCGGCGCAGATCGTCGTGATGCCCCAGTTGCCTGCCTCGGCCACCGGCAAGCTCTACAAGCAGCGGCTGCGCGAGCAGGCACTGCAACTCTCGAGCTCCAAGGAGGCCTGACTGCATGGACCACCCGATGCCGCCGCAGACCGAATCCGCCCGCCCCGGCCCGAAGGGTCGCGTCAAGGAAGACCGCCACTTCGTCACGGCGCTGGCGCGCGGCCTGGAGGTGCTGGCCTGTTTCCGCTCGGGCGACCGCATGCTGGGCAACCAGGAACTGGCCCGGCGCTGCAACCTGCCCAAGTCCACGATCTCGCGGCTGACCTACACGCTGACCAAGCTGGGCTACCTGGAGTATGTGGAGGACACCGGCCGCTACCGCCTGGGCAGTGCCACACTCTCGCTGGGCAGCACGATGCTGGCGCGCATGGATGCCCGTCAGATCGCCCGGCCGTTGATGCAGGAGCTGGCCGATTTCTCTCAGGCCATGGTGTCGCTGGGCACGCGTGACCGGCTGAGCATGATCTATGTGGAAAACTGCCGCAGCCATGCTGCGCTCACGCTCAGCCTGGATGTGGGCTCGCGCATCCCGCTGGCCACCACGGCCATGGGCCGGGCTTACCTGGCAATGTGCCCGGAGGGCGAACGCCACGAGCTGATGGACCGCATTCGCGAACTGGACGAGGTGGCCTGGCCGCGCATCCGCCAGGGCATCGAACGGGCGATCCAACAGTACCGCGAGTTCGGCGTGTGCGCATCCTTCGGCGATTGGCAGAAGGACGTCAACGCGATCGCCATCGCCTTGCGGCCGGCCGGGGGGCGCTCGCTGATGGCGATCAACTGCGGCGGCCCGGCCTTCCAGCTCAGCCCCGAGTTCCTGATGACCGAGGTGCGACCCCGCCTGATGGCGCTGGGGGCGCGGCTGGAGCACGCCGGCCACTGACGGCACGGGCGGACCAGCCCTTCAGTCGTCGTCTTCGTCGTCCGACCCTGCAACGGCGTCGACGCCGGCCTCCACCACCGCACCCGTCACGCGGATGCCGGTGCTCACGACGGCTCCCGTGACCGAGATGGCTGCACCGGCTACAGCCCCTGCCACCGTCACGACGGCACAGCCCGACAGCAGCAGGCTCAAGCCCAGCCACACCGGCGCGCGCAGCAGCCCAAAACGGGACACGGGATGGGTCAGCAAAGGCATGGCCAAAAACTTGTTCGAAGGTGCGGTATGCGCATTATCCGCGAGCGTCGAGGCGATGCGGTGCTGCTGCGCAAGCT
This sequence comes from Caldimonas sp., assembly GCF_046289365.1. Taxonomy (NCBI): domain Bacteria; kingdom Pseudomonadati; phylum Pseudomonadota; class Betaproteobacteria; order Burkholderiales; family Sphaerotilaceae; genus Caldimonas; species Caldimonas sp. The sequence continues at coordinate 6,604 of NZ_JBKBVU010000094.1, forward strand.
CGTCATCGAGCTGACATTGTCGCGTCACCGCACTTTCATCCGGGTTTCCTACGCTGCGCGCTTCATTACACCCCACGTTGCGAGAGGACCTTGCATGAACAAGCCGATCGACCTGCCTGCCGAGAGCTTCGTCGACCCTGACGATCAGGTGAACAACCACAGCCCCAACCCCAGCTTCGATGCGGTGCTCAATGCCCGGCTGAGCCGCCGTGGCGTGCTGCGAGCCGGCTTGGGCTCGGCGGCCACCGCCTTGTTCGGAGGCTTGTCGTTGAGCGCCTGCGGTGGCGGCGGCGACGACGATGGCGATCAGCCCCCGGCTGAGACGCTGCTGGGCTTTACCGCGGTGGCCAAGAGCACCGCCGATACCGTGACCGTGCCAGCGGGCTACACCGCCACCGTGCTTTATGCCCTGGGTGATCCGCTCACGGCGGACACCCCGGCGTTCCGCAATGACGGCACCGATACGGGTTACGACCGGCGTGCCGGGGACTGCCACGATGGCATGGAGTATTTCGGCCTGAGTGCTTCCGGGCAGCCCGATCCCACCAACAACGATCGTGCGTTGCTGGGCATCAACCACGAGTATGTGATCCCGACCTTTTTACACCCCAACGGACCGTCGCCGCTGCCGCGTCCGGCCGGTGAGGTGGACATCGAGGTGGACTGTCATGGGGTGTCCATCGTAGAAATTCGCAAGAACGCTGCCGGCGTATTCCGCTACGTACAAGATTCCGCATTCAACCGCCGCGTCACGGCCGCCACCGAGATCGAAATCTCAGGCCCGGCGCGCGGTCATGCCTTGCTGCGTACGCTTTACTCCCCCGAAGGCACGCGCACCCGCGGGACGTTGAACAACTGCGGCACCGGCAAGACCCCCTGGGGCACCTTGCTCACTGGCGAAGAAAACTGGTCTGGCTACTTCTTCCGCGCAGCGGGCGACAACACCGCCAGCGATGCAAAGCGCAATGTTGCGCTGGCCCGCTACGGCCGTAACGTCACGGCCACGAGCGCGGCGGCCAGCCGTTACGGTTGGCAAACCGGCGGCAGCGATGATCAGTACGTTCGCTGGAACACCAGCATCACCGCCGCCAGTGCCGACCTCGACTACCGCAACGAGATCAATGGCCAGGGCTATATCACAGAGATCGACCCCTATGATCGCACCGTGGCAGTCAAGAAGCGCACCGCGCTGGGGCGTTTTGCGCATGAAAGCGCGGCCTTTTCGCGTCCGATCGTGGGCCAGCCGCTGGCGGTGTACATGGGCGACGACGCTCAGCGCGAGTACGTCTACAAATTCGTCTCTGAGGCGGTGTGGAGCGCTGCCGACGCCAACCCCGCCGACCGCATCGCCACGGGGGACAAATACCTGGATGCTGGCACTTTGTATGTCGCCCGCTTCAATGAGGACGGCACCGGCCAGTGGCTGCCGCTGACGATCACGAATCCGGACATTGCCGGTTACGCGACGTACAGCTTTGCCGATGAGGGGGATGTGGCCATCCATTCCCGTCTCGCTGCCGATGCCGTGGGGGCGACAAAGATGGACCGTCCCGAGTGGTGCGGCGTACACCCGGGCACGGGCGAGATCTATTTCACCATGACCAATAACAGCAGCCGCCGGGTGGGGGCCACGGGCTCGCAGGTGGAGGTTGACGCGGCCAACCCGCGCGCTTACAGCGACATTCGCGGCATCGGCACCTTGCAACAAGGCAACGTTCACGGCCACATCATCCGCATCCGTGAAGACGGCGGTGCCGCCAACGCCCTGACCTTCACCTGGGATGTGTACGTCTTCGGCGCTGAGGCTGGTTCTACGCCTGCGGCCATGAACATTTCCGGTCTGACCGACGACAACGACTTCTCCAGCCCTGATGGCTTGGTGTTCTCGGCATCCACCGGCATCTGTTGGATCCAGACCGATGACGGTGCCTACACCGACGTTACCAACTGCATGATGCTGGCGGCGCTGCCTGGGCAGGTGGGCGATGGCCGTACGGTAACGCTTGACTATGGGAGCAAGCAGGTACAGACTCGCGCCGGTGCCATGCCTACCACGGGCACCTTGAAGCGTTTCTTGGTTGGACCGAAGGACAACGAAATTACGGGGCTATGCGAAACCCCCGACGGTCGTGTGATGTTCGTCAATGTCCAGCACCCGGGAGACGATACGGCCGTGGCCAACCTTTCCAATCCTGACCTTTACACCAGCAACTGGCCGGCCAATAGCGGCTATGGCGCGGGGCGTCGCCCGCGTTCGGCCACCGTGATGATCGTGAAAAACGACGGCGGACGCATCGGCACCTGAGCTTCGAAATTGCCGCCCGGCGCGGGCGGCTCTGTGGCTCGCATGGCCTTCGCCGTGCGAGCCTTTTCGTTTCATTCCTCGTCGCGCGCAGCCGGTAGAGCCACGGTGGTCGCTGACTCGTCGGTGAAGCAATCCGCGTAGGTGAAATACAGCGAAGCGTAAAACGCCGTCACGAACATCAGCGTGGCTGGGAAGGCCACCAGAGCCATGAGCTGGGGGGCCGACAGCACAGTGAAAATCAGCGTGGCCACCACACCGAACACCAGCACCGCGGCCGCCCAGGTGAGGAAGTACACGATGAAGGCCCCCAGGTTGCGCCAGCAGGCCACCACGCTGAAGAACACTGACTGCACGGCGCTGGTCCCCCCCCAATGCACCAGGGCCGGGGCATGCCAGAACAGCAGGCTGACCGGCACGGTCAGCAGCAACCGGCTGAGCAGGGCACCCTGCATGGCCGGGTCGTCCATCATCTCGGCGGTGGCCTCGCCGCTGGCCATGGCGCCCTGCAGGGCATCGACCCTGCCGCCGTCCATCGCGTCGGCCAGCCACATCGTCAGCATCGACAGCACGGCATAGGCCAGTCCGATCTGCAGCAGCGCGGCGACTCGCCGGCGTGATCCGCGCAGCGGCTCGATGAACAGCGAGGGCAGAGGAAAACCGCCGTCCACCGCCTTGCGTGTGGCCAGCATGAAGCCCAGCGACACCAGCGGCATGAGCACCAGCACCGCCAGTGCCCCGAGCTGGCGCATCGTGATCACCAGCACGAACGCGACAAACAAGAAGGCGAAGAACAGCGCGGTGTAGGCCAGCGGCTGGCGCAGGAAGACCTGGAAGCCGCGGCGCACCCAGAGGATGCCTTGTAGCGGCCCGACTTGTCGCAGCTTCATGGTTCGGGGTGCCAGGGTGTGTACACGCGCTCGCGCAGGATGCGCTCGAAATGCCCCGGGTCGTGGGCCTTGAGCATGTGGGCGTCGCGTGGCAGGTAGTAGTCCCACAGGCGCGAGATCCAGAACCGCAAGGCGCCGGCGCGCAGCAAGGCGGGCATCAGCCGCACCTCGTCATGGCTGAGCGGGCGCACCGCCTGGTAGGCCGCAACGAAGGTGCCGGCCCGTGCTTCGTCGAGCCGGCCGGAATCGAGGTCGGTGCACCAGTCGTTCAGGCACACGGCGATGTCAAACAGGAAGGTGTCCACGCCGGCGAAATAGAAGTCGAAAAAGCCCGTGAGCGTGTCGCCCTCGAACATCACGTTGTCGCGGAAGAGGTCGGCGTGGATGGGCCCGCGCGGCAGCGCCAAGTAAGCCGGCGAGCGGGCGTGCGAGCACTGGAAGGCCAGCTCGCTTTCCAGAAGCTGGCGCTGCGCGGCGTCCAGGTGGGGCAGGATGGACGGCACCGTCTCGACCCACCAGTCCAGTCCGCGCAGATTGGGCTGGAAGCGCGGGTAGTCCTGCCCGGCCAGGTGCATGCGTGCCAGCATCTCGCCGACCTGGCGGCAATGCACGTGGCTGGGGGCAAGCTGGTGGCCGCCGCGCAGCTTGTCCACCAGGGCCGCGGGCTTGCCGCACACGGTGTGCAGGATCTCGCCGCTGGCATCGGCCTTCGGGTCGGGCACCGGGATGCCCCGCGCCGCCAGGTGCTTCATCAGGTGCAGATAGAAAGGCAACTGCTCGAAACTCAGGCGCTCGAAGAGCGTGAGCACGTAGTCGGTGCGCCGGCCCTCGCGTTCGGCGGTGACGAAGTAGTTGGTGTTCTCGATGCCGGAGGTGATGCCGCGCAGCTCCACCAGGCTGCCCAGGTTCAGGCGCTGGACCAGGTCGGAGGCTTGTTCAGGCGAGACGGTCGTGAAAACGGCCATGGACGGGCGGTTGCCAGGAGACCCCGGCTTCAGAAGGTCAGGAAGCGCCAGACGCGCTGGCCCGAAGCTCCGCGAGCGCCCTGCTGGGACGGATCGCGGCCGCTGTCGGGCGGCACGACCTCGTAAGCGCGCCCGCCCTTCTTGGGCTGCACGTGGATCTGCAGGGTCTGCCCACGCACCCGCAACTCGTCGATGCGGGTGGACTCGTCCTCGACGCGGATGACCTGGACCGCCGGCTCGGGCGTGCCTGCGGCCACGGCCGGGGCGGCCACCTCGCCCCAGGCAGAGCAGGCCGCGGCTCCCAGGAGGATGGCAAGACAGGCTCGGTTGCGCATGCAGGCATTGTAGGCGCAGCCCGCCGGGGCGGCGGGCCGATTGCCCCACAATCGCGCCCATGGACGAGCACATCCCCACCGCACCGTTGCTGCTGCTGGTCGACGGCTCCAGCTACTTGTACCGCGCCTTCCACGCATTGCCCGACCTGCGCGGGCCGCAGGGCCAGCCCACTGGCGCCGTGCACGGCATCATCGCGATGCTGCGCCGGCTGCGCGAGCAGTTCCCGGCCGCGCACGCCGCCTGCGTCTTCGACGCCAAGGGGCCGACCTTCCGCAACGAGTGGTATGCGCCATACAAGGCCCAGCGTGCCCCGATGCCCGAAGACCTGGTGGCGCAGATCGAGCCCATCCACGAGGTGGTGAAGCTGCTGGGCTGGCCGGTGCTGGAGGTGCCCGGCATCGAGGCCGACGACGTGATCGGCACGCTGGCCCGGGTGGCACGCGAGGCCGGCCACCGGGTCATCATCTCCACGGGCGACAAGGACCTGGCCCAGCTCGTCAACGAAGAAGTCACCCTCATCAACACGATGAGCAACGAGTCGCTCGACGTCGCGGGCGTGAAGGCCAAGTTCGGCGTCCCGCCCGAGCGCATCGTCGACTACCTCACGCTCATCGGCGATGCGGTGGACAACGTGCCTGGCGTCGACAAGGTCGGCCCCAAGACGGCCGCCAAATGGATTGCCGAGTATGGCTCACTCGACGGCGTGATCGCCGCAGCCGACCGCATCAAGAGCGTGGCCGGCGAGAACCTGCGCAAGGCTCTGGACTGGCTGCCCCTGGGGCGGCGTCTCATTACCGTGGTGACCGATTGCGACCTCTCCGCCCACATCCCGATGTGGCCGCGCCTGGAGG
>NZ_JBKBVU010000324.1:0-2250 GCF_046289365.1 Caldimonas sp.
GTCGTCCGCCGGCGTCCAGAACAGATGAATGGCCGTGGCCAGGCGTTCGGCGATGATGCCGGGCGCGATTTCACGCTGGCGGGCATTGAGGGGCTCAGGCATGGACGGACTCCAGTGTGGCGAGACGGGCATCGAGAAGCTGGAGCCACGCGATCATCGGCGCTACCAGTTGGTCATAGTCGAGGGTGGGCGGCTGGCCGTCGTGCTGAATGACAGGCTCAGGCAGAACGGGCGCTACGTCTTCGGCAATCAGGCCAAGGCGGGTGCGGCCGTCATCGCAGATGTCGCTGCGGTAGCGGTAGCGCACCGGCCGCAGGGCCCGTAAGACCTCCAGCCCAGGCGCCAGTGCCTCGATGTCACACTTGGTGCGCCGGGATGAGAACACCTGGAACCCGCCGGCCGCCTGCACCTCGCGGTTGAAGTAGAAACGCGCGGCCGGGCTGTTGAAATCTCCCGTGACGATGTCGATCGCATGGAATCCCGCGTGGGTCCAGAGACCGGCCTTGGCATCGAGCAATCCCTGGAGACCGGAGACCTCGGCGATCGTGTGACCGTGGGCGATCGGCGGGAAGGCACCGGGCACGCCGGTGATCTGGCCCCAGCCGATCGACAGGGCGCCCTGGTGCTGGGTAACGCCGCCCTGCGGGATCCGGGCTGGATTCAGCAGCCCGCTCGTGATGTCAGCCGCATCGTGTGCATGGCCCACATCAGCCTTCGAAGTGGGGTTGAATGTCCTGGCATCCCAGACCTGCGCGCCGTCGAAATAGAGGTTGTCAGAAGCCACCACGAAAGCACGCGCGTCGTAATTTACCACCAGCTTCGCGTAAGCATTCGGCGCAGGCAGCCCCCCCGGCGCCAGCAAATACAAGCTGTAGGCTCCGGTGCCCTCCATCACGTGATACATGCGCGGCATGCCGTCCTCAAACGCGAATGAGATCATCACCTGCTGAGTGCCGACGTCGCCCCGCGCTACCATAAGGCCGGGAAGGAAAAGCGTCCCCGTGACCACACCCCCCGACAGGCTGAGCTTCCCGTCCAGCGCGCTTTGCAGACCGGAGACATCGGCGATCGTGTGACCGTGGGCGATCGGCGGGAAGGCACCTGGCACGCCGGTGATCTGGCCCCAGCCGATCGACAGGGCGCCCTGGTGCTGGGTAACGCCGCCCTGCGGGATCCGGGCCGGATCGAACTGCCCGCTCGTTATGTCGGCCGCGGCATGGGTGTGGCTGGCCGGCGGGAAGGCGGCCGGCTTGTCGCTCACCTCCCCCCAGCTCGGCCACCGCAGGGCCGTGGCTGGCACGCCGCTGAGATCGCTCCAGGGGTGGCCGTGGGCGATCGGGGGGAAGGCGGCGGGGCGGTTGGTGAGGTTGTCCCAGTCGCGGTACCAGCTGCCGTGCTGGCCGTCGAGCAGGTCGGCATCGAGGCCGCCCCCATGCCCATCGTCGCGGAGGGCAGCGCTACCCAGTCCGAGCAGGCTGCGGTGGTCGGCGGCCAGCCCGGCTGCCAGCAGGGTGCGGGAGAAGGACGTGGGCGCGCCAGCGCCGAGCCGCGCATCAAGCGCCGCTTTCGTGCCGGCGGGGGTGACGGCCCGCACGGCATCGCTGCCAGTCACCGTCTCGGCCGCGGTGGCCAGCTCGACCACGCCCTGCACTTCGGTAGTGGCCGGTGGATTGATGAAGCCGGCGTCTCCGAACGCAATGCTGGTGGCAGGCACCTCCACGAAGCGCACATCGACGGCCAGCAGCAGCATGGCCTGGCTGCTCTTTTCGAGGATGACGCCGCTCTGCCCGTAGAGCGCGAACAGGGTGCCGTCCTGCAGGTACAGGCTGAATCCGCGCAAGGTGTAGGTGTCGGGGCCGTCATCACGCAGGGTGACGTGGATGGTGTCGTCGGCCACCACCGCGCCGGCGAAAGTGGGAAGCCGCTTGATCTCACCCGGCAGTGCCGTGTGCGTGGCCGCGGGGGTGAAAGCCTGCTCTGTTACGCCGATCGCCGTGATCTGCACGGGGAGGGTGCCGGTGTTCGCGGCGTTCACCAGTGCCGCGCGGCCGGCTTGGGTTACGGTGATCTGAAGTCCGCTCATCAGGGAATCCCGGGGTCGATGGCCATCAAGGGCAGGCGGCGGTAGATCGCAGGACGGGCTGCGGCGGCGATGCCGATGGCGCCCAGCGCCTGCACGCCCTGAGTGAAGGTGAAGTGGCTGCGCACCGGCTTGGTTCTCGATACTTCGGCGATCACGTCGTCCACGTA
>NZ_JBKBVU010000095.1:0-6853 GCF_046289365.1 Caldimonas sp.
CGCGCATGACCGGCGATGTCGTCAAGGCGATGCGGGCCTGTTCGCAGCCGATCGTCGCGGCGGTGGAAGGGGTGTGTGCCGGCGCCGGGGCCATCCTGGCCATGGCCAGCGACCTGCGTCTGGGCACCGTTCGCACCAAAACGGCCTTCCTCTTCAACCGCGTGGGCCTGGCCGGCTGCGACATGGGGGCCTGCGCGATGTTGCCGCGCATCATCGGTCAGGGGCGTGCGAGCGAGCTGCTCTACACCGGCCGGTCCATGGGCGGCGAGGAGGGCTTGCAATGGGGCTTCTTCAACCGCCTGTGCGCGCCCGAGGCCGTGGTGGACGAGGCCTTGCAATGGGCCCGCGAGATCGCCGCCGGCCCGAGCTTTGCCAATGGCATCACCAAGACCATGCTGCACCAGGAGTGGAACATGGGGGTGGACCAGGCCATCGAGGCCGAAGCTCAGGCCCAGGCGATCTGCATGCTCACCGAGGACTTCCGCCGCGCCTACGAGGCCTTCGTGGCCAAGCAGCGTCCGGTGTTCCAGGGGAACTGAGATGGCCGATACCGCCTACCTGGACTGGCCCTTCTTCGAGCCGCATCACCGGGAGCTGGCAAGGGCGCTCGAGGCCTGGGCGCGCGAACACGTGCCACAGGCCCACGGTCACGACGTCGATGCGGCCTGTCGCGTCCTGGTGCGCTCGCTGGGGCAAGGCGGCTGGCTGCGCCATGCGGTGGCCGGCACCGCCCACGGCGGCGCGGGCGAAGCCATCGACACCCGCGCGATCTGCCTGATCCGCGAGACCCTGGCGCGTCATTCGGGTCTGGCCGACTTTGCGTTTGCGATGCAAGGCCTGGGCTCCGGGGCGATCAGCCTGGGCGGCAGCCCCGAGCAGCGCGCTGCCTGGCTGCCGCGTGTGGCACGCGGCGAGGCCATCGCGGCCTTTGCCTTGTCCGAACCCGAGGCCGGCTCGGATGTGGCGGCGATGGCCTGCGCCGCACGGCAAGAGGGTGGCGACTACGTCCTTGACGGCGAGAAGACCTGGATCTCCAATGGCGGCATCGCCGACTTCTATGTGGTGTTCGCGCGCACGGGCGAGGCGCCCGCAGCGCGGGGAATCTCGGCCTTCATCGTCGAGGCCGGCACGCCGGGTTTCGAGATCGCCGAGCGCATCGATGTGATCGCGCCCCACCCATTGGCCCGGCTTCGATTCACCGGATGCCGGGTGCCGTCGGCCCACCGCATCGGCCCGGCCGGCGAGGGCTTCAAGCTGGCGATGCGCACGCTCGACGTCTTCCGCACCTCGGTGGCCGCGGCGGCGCTGGGCTTTGCCCGCCGCGCACTGGACGAGGCCTTGCAGCGCGCCACCACCCGCCGCCTGTTCGGCCAGCACCTGGCCGACTTCCAGCTCACCCAGGCCAAGCTGGCCCAGATGGCCGCCACGGTGGACAGTGCAGCCCTGCTCACCTACCGGGCGGCCTGGCAGCGCGACCAGGGCCGCAGCGTTACGCGCGAGGCGGCGATGGCCAAGATGTGCGCCACCGAGGGGGCGCAGAGCGTCATCGACGCGGCCGTGCAGATCTTCGGAGGGCTTGGCGTGGTCAGTGAGATGCCGGTCGAGCGCTTGTACCGGGAGATCCGTGCCCTGCGCATCTACGAGGGCGCCACCGAGGTGCAGCAGCTCATCATCGCCCGCGAACTGCTCAAGGACGTGAAGGAAAGGGGGCAGCCATGACGACGAGGACCTCGCATGTGGACACCTTCGCCCGCGACCACCTGCCGCCGCCGCAGTGGCAGCCCGAGTTTCTCTTTGAGCTGCCCGAACTGCATTTCCCGCAGCGGCTGAACTGCGCCACCGAACTGCTGGACCGCTGGGTGGCTCAAGGCCAGGGCGGGCGCTTGTGCCTGCAGGCCCCTGGCGGGTTACGCTGGACCTATGCCGATCTGCAGGAGCGGGCCAACCGCATCGCGCACGTGCTGGTGAAGGACATGGGCCTGGTGCCGGGCAACCGGGTGCTGCTGCGTGCGCCCAACAACCCGATGATGGCCGCCTGCTGGTTCGCGGTGATGAAGGCCGGCGGCATCGCCGTGGCCACCATGCCGCTGCTGCGCGCCAAGGAGCTCGGTCAGATCATCGACAAGGCCCAGGTCAGCCACGCGCTGTGCGACGCCTCACTGGCCGAGGAGCTGAAGCTGGCGGTGGCTCAGCATCCGGTGCTGCGCGAGATCCGCTACTTCCATGACGATTCGTCCCAGGGCCTGGAGGCCGCGATGGCGCGTCAATCGCCGTTCTTCGACAACGTCGACACCGCCGCGGACGACACCTGCCTGATCGCCTTCACCTCGGGCACCACCGGCGTGCCCAAGGGCACGATGCACTTCCACCGCGACGTGATGGCCATCTGTGCCTGCTGGCCGCGCCATGTGCTCAAGGCCCAGGCCGACGACATCTTCATCGGCAGCCCGCCCCTGGCCTTCACCTTCGGGCTGGGCGGTCTGCTGCTCTTCCCGATGAGCATCGGGGCTTCCACGGTGCTGCTGGAAAAGGCCGGCCCGCCGATGCTGCTGGAGGCGATCCCGCGTTTTCGCGCGACCGTGCTCTTTACGGCGCCCACCTCCTACCGCGCGATGGCGGCGCAGGCTGGCGAGCTGCGCATCGGTGCCCCCCGCGGCGGCAGCCTGCGCAAATGCGTCTCGGCTGGGGAGGCCCTGCCGGCGGCCACCCGGGCGCTGTGGAAGGAACACACCGGCATCGAGATGATCGACGGCATCGGCGCCACCGAGATGCTGCACATCTTCATCTCGGCCGACGAGGCGCATGCCCGCCCCGGGGCCACCGGCACCGTGGTGCCCGGCTACCGTGCCTGCGTGCTCGACGACGAAGGCCGCCCGGTGCCTGCCGGCACCGTGGGCCGTCTGGCGGTCAAGGGCCCCACGGGTTGCCGCTACCTGGCCGACGAGCGCCAGCGCCAGTACGTTCAGCAGGGCTGGAACGTCACCGGCGATGCCTACATCGTCGATGAGGACGGCTATTTCCACTACCAGTCGCGCACCGACGACCTGATCGTCTCGGCCGGCTACAACATCGCCGCCGTCGAGGTGGAGGACTGCCTGCTGCAGCATCCGGCCGTGGCCGAATGCGGCGTGATCGGCGTACCCGACGAGCAGCGCGGCCAGATCGTCAAGGCCTTCGTGGTGCTGCGCGAGGGCCATGCGCCGGATGAGGCGATGGTGCGCGAACTGCAGGACTTTGCCAAGCGCACCGTGGCCCCTTACAAGTATCCGCGTGCAATCGAGTTCCGTACCCAGTTGCCGCGGACCGAGACGGGCAAGCTGCAACGCTTCAAGCTGCGCTCGGTATGAACCCGCTCACCCTGGACGGCCCGGCTCGGGCATGCTCGGCGGCCTGATCCCTCAACCAAGGAGAACGTTCCATGCGCCTGATTCCCCGAACCCTGGTGTGCGCTGCGCTGACGGCTTGCGCGCTGGCCAACCCCGCCTTGGCGGCCGACAAGGTGAAGATCGGTTTTCTCAGCACCTTGTCCGGGCCGGGCGCGGGCCTGGGCATCGACATCCGCGACGGGTTCAACCTCGCGCTCAAGCACACCGGCGGCAAGCTGGGCGGGCTGCCGGCCGAGGTGATCGTCGCTGACGACCAGCAAAGCCCCGACGCGGCCAAGCAAACCACCGAGCGCCTGCTCAAGCGCGACCGCGTGGACTTCATGACCGGCGTGGTGTTCTCCAACGTGATGCTGGCCGTGGGTCAGCCCATCTTCGACAACCAGACCTTCTACATCAGCGCCAACGCCGGCCCTTCGCAGTATGCCGGCGAGCAGTGCAATCCCTACTTCTTCAACGTGGCCTGGCAGAACGACAACCTGCACGAGGCCGTGGGCAAGACGGTGGCCGACAAGGGCTTCAAGCGTGTGGCCTTGCTGGCACCCAACTATCCGGCCGGCAAGGACGCTCTGACGGGTTTCAAGCGCTTCTACCAGGGCGGCGAGGTGGTCTCTGAGATCTACACCCGTCTGGGCCAGCTCGACTACGCGGCCGAACTGGCGCAGGTGCGCGCCGCCCGGCCGGATGCGATGTACATCTTCCTGCCCGGCGGCATGGGCATCAACTTCATCAAGCAGTACGTGGCTTCGGGCATGTCCAAGGACACCACCCTGTTCGGCCCGGGTTTCTCGGCCGACGAGGACGTGATCCGCGCGGTGGGCGAGCCCATGCTCGGCATGTTCAACACCTCGCAGTGGGCCCACGACCTGGACAACCCGCAGAACAAGCGCTTCGTGGCCGACTTCCAGAAGGAGTACGGCCGCCTGCCTTCGCTCTATGCCTCGCAGGGCTACGACGCGGCCATGCTCATCGATGCCGCCGTGCGTGACGTGAAGGGCCGAATCGAGGACAAGGCCGCGCTGCGCAAGGCTCTGCAGGCGGCCAACTTCAAGTCGGTGCGCGGTGCCTTCAAGTTCAACACTAACCAGTACCCCATCCAGGACTACTACCTGCGCATCGTGCACAAGGACTCCCAGGGCCGCATCACCAACCGCACCCTGGGCACGGTGTTCAAGAACCACGCCGACGCCTACGTGGGCGCCTGCAAGATGAAGTAAAGCGAAGGCGCGACCGTGACCCTGACGCTCATCCTCGAGCAGGCCCTCAACGGCTTGCAGTTCGGACTCATGCTCTTCCTGCTGGCGGCCGGGCTGACCCTGGTCTTCGGCATCATGGACATGATCAACCTGGCCCATGGCTCGCTCTACATGGTGGGGGCCTACCTCACCGCGGCCGTGGCCCAGGCGTCGGGGTCCTTTGCCGCGGGGCTGGCCGCGGGCATTGTCGGCACGGCGATCTTCGGCATGGCCCTGGAGTTCAGCATCCTGCGGCGCCTGTACCAGCGCGACCACCTCTCCCAGGTGCTGGGCACCTTCGCGATCCTGCTCATGTGCAACGAGGCCGTGCGCATGATCTGGGGGCCCCAGCCCATCCTGCTGAACCCGCCGGCGGCGCTGGCCGGTCCGGTCGAGCTGTGGGACGGCTTCTACTACCCGGCCTACCGCCTGCTCATCATCGGCGTGGGGCTGGCCGTCGCCCTGGGCCTGTTCCTGCTCATCACCCGCACGCGGGTGGGCATGCAGGTGCGTGCCGGCGCCTCCAACCGCGAGATGGCGCTGGCCATGGGCTCGGACGTGCGCAAGCTCTTCACGGCGGTCTTCGGGGTCGGCGCGGCGCTGTGCGCGGTGGCCGGGGGGCTGCTGGGGCCGCTGGTGGCCGTGCAGGTGGGCATGGGCGAGAACATCCTCATCCTGGCCTTCGTGGTCATCGTGATCGGCGGCATCGGCTCGGTGCGCGGCGCGCTGATGGGCTCGCTGCTCGTGGGCGTGGTCGACACCGTGGGCCGCACCTTTGTGCCTGTGGCCCTGGGCGGTCTGCTGGGGCCGGCTGTGGCCTCCGGCGTGGGCCCGGCGCTGGCCTCCATCCTGATCTACGTCCTGATGGCCGTGGTGCTGTTCTGGAAGCCCGAAGGGCTGTTCCCGGCGCGAGGCTGAAGACACCATGAGCGAACCGATGCAAGGCACCACGACCACCGCGCCGCTGGCGAGCCAGCCCCCCTCCCGCAGCGTGCCGCCGATGCCGCCCGCGGGGCTGCTCGACCATCCGCTGCACCTGCGCTGGGCCCTGCCGCTGCTGGCGGTGCTCGTGGCGTTTCCGCTGGTCGCCCAGGCCCTGGACGAAGCCTTCTACATCAGCCTGGGCAGCCGCATCCTCATCCTGGCCCTGGCCGCGACCAGCCTCAACCTCATCCTCGGCTTCGGCGGCATGGTGAGCTTCGGCCACGCCGCCTTCGTGGGCATCGGCGCCTACACCGTGGGCATTGCGATGGTTCACGGCGTGGTCTCGGGCTGGGTGACCTGGCCCTTGGCGACCGTGATGGGCGGCCTGTTCGCCCTGGTGATCGGGGCGATCAGTCTGCGCACGCGCGGCGTGTACTTCATCATGATCACGCTGGCCTTTGCGCAGATGCTCTTCTACGTGATGATCTCGCTGCGCGACTACGGCGGCGAGGACGGCCTGCCGCTGCCGCAGCGCTCCGAGCTGGGCCTGGGACTGAACCTGCGCGACGACCTGCACTTCTACTACGTGGTGCTCGCCCTTTTTGCGGCCAGCTTTCTCTTCATCTGGCGAGTGCTCAATGCCCGTTTCGGTCATGTGCTGCAGGCCCAGCGCGAGAACGAGACTCGTATGGCGGCCATCGGCTTTGCGGTGTACCGCTACAAGCTCGTCGCCTTCGCGCTGGCCGGGGCCATCGCCGGCTTGGCCGGGGCGCTGATGGCCAACCAGAGCGGCATCGTCAGCCCGGCGCTGATGAGCTGGCAGCAGTCCGGGGCGCTGATGATCATGGTCATCCTCGGTGGGGTGGGCCATCTGTACGGCGGCTTCGTCGGTGCCGTGGTCTTCCTGCTGCTGGAGGAGATCGCGCTGGGCTACACCATCCATTGGCAGTTCGGCGTTGGGGCGGTGTTGTTGCTCGTGGTGCTGGTGGCTCCGCGGGGCCTGATGGGTCTGTTCACGAAGGAGTCGCGATGAGCGCACCGGCGCTGCTCGAACTCAAGGGCCTGATCAAGCGCTTCGGCGGCCTGACGGCGACCGATCAGGCCAGCCTGGAGGTGCTGCCCGGCGAGGTGCATGCGTTGATCGGCCCCAACGGGGCCGGCAAGACCACGCTGATCCACCAGATCTCGGGCGCGCTGGCGCCCGATGCCGGCCGGATCGTCTTCGATGGCCAGGACATCACGCACCTGCCGATGCATGAACGTGTGCTGCGCGGCCTGGTGCGTTCCTACCAGATCACCAGCATCTTCAGG
>NZ_JBKBVU010000095.1:6863-11845 GCF_046289365.1 Caldimonas sp.
CAGGCGCCTGAGCGTGCTCGACAACCTGGCTCTGGCTGTGCAGGCCCGGCAGGGCTCGAGCTTGCGCTTGTGGCGGCGGGCCCGCGAGGAGCATGCCCGTTACGAGGAGGCTGCCGCCATCGCGCAGCGCGTGGGGCTGGGGGCGCGCTTGGGCGCCCTGGCCGGGGCCCTGGCCCATGGCGAGCAGCGCCAGCTCGAGGTGGGGCTGGCGGTGGCTACGCGGCCCAAGCTGCTGCTGCTGGACGAGCCCATGGCCGGCATGGGACCGGAGGAGTCCGAGCAGATGGTGGCCCTGCTGCAAAGCCTGCGCCGCGAGCTGACCGTGCTGCTCGTGGAGCACGACATGGACGCGGTCTTCCGCCTGGCCGACCGCATCTCCACCCTGGTGTCGGGTCGCATCATCGCCAGCGGCAGCCCGCAGGCCATCCGCGAGCACCCCGAGGTGAAGCGGGCCTACCTGGGCGACGAGCTCGAGGAGATCGGGACATGAGTGCTTTGCTGGAAGTCCGCGGCCTGGAGACCGCCTACGGCAGCAGCCAGGTGCTCTTCGGCATCGATCTGTCCATGACCGCCGGCGAGGTGGCCACGCTGCTGGGCCGCAACGGCATGGGCAAGACCACCACGGTGCGGTCGATCCTGGGCCTGGTGCGTGCAAAAGGGGGGGAGGTGCGCTTCCTCGGCGAGCGCATCGACGGCCGCGACCCCGACCGCATCGCGCGCATGGGCCTGGCCGTGGTGCCCGAGGGCCGGCAGATCTTTCCCAACCTCACGGTGCAGGAGAACCTGCTGGCGTTTGCGGCCAACCGCTGCGCCGCGAAGGACCCGTGGACGCTCGAGCGCGTCTACACCCTCTTTCCCCGCTTGAAGGAGCGTGCCGCCAACATGGGCAACCAACTCTCCGGTGGCGAGCAACAGATGCTGGCCATCGGCCGGGCCTTGATGACCAACCCGCGCCTGCTGGTGCTCGACGAGGCCACCGAGGGCCTGGCCCCACTGATCCGCGAGGAGATCTGGCGCTGCCTGGCCGCCCTGCGTGACCAGGGGCAGACCATCCTCGTGATCGACAAATACGTGCAGCGTCTGATGCGCCTGGCCGACCGCCACACCATCATCGAGCGCGGCCGGGTGGTCTGGCAGGGCGATTCGCAGCAGCTCGGGGCCGACCCGGCGCTGTGGCACCGCTACATCGGGGTGTGAGGGCCGTCATGCCAGCGATCGCGCAGCGCCATGCCTTCGAGCGCGAGCAGCCCATCCGCTTCTCGCACTGCGACCCGGCCGGACTGGTGTTCTTCCCCCAATACCTGGTCATGTTCAACCAACTGGTCGAGGACTGGTTCACCGAGGCCCTGGGCCTGCCCTATGCCGAGATCCTGGGCGAGCGTCGCACGGGATTGCCCACGGTCAGCCTGGCCTGCGACTTCACCGCCCCCAGCCGCATGGGCGAGGTCGTGACGCTGGGGCTGTCGCTCGAGCGCGTGGGCGGAGCCTCGATCGGTCTGCGCCTGGGCGTGCGCCGCGGCGACGAAGCCCGCGTCACGGCCCGCCAGGTGCTGGTCACCACATCGCTCGACACCCATCGCGCCATGCCCATTCCCGAGGACATGCGACGCGCGCTGATGGGCTTTGCGCCCCGACAACACGGAGATCGGACATGAAGATCCTGCAACCCCCGGGCTGGCCGCGCCCGAAGGGCTATGCCAACGGTGTGGCCGTGCGCGGCCAGATGGTGTTCGTCGCCGGCATGATCGGCTGGGACGCCGAGGGCCGCTTCCACACCGACGACCTGGCCGGCCAGGTGCGACAGGCTCTGGCCAACATCGTCGCGGTGCTGGCCGAGGCGGGCGCCAGGCCCGAGCACATCGTGCGCATGACCTGGTACGTGACCGACAAGCGCGAGTACCTCGCGCAGCAGCGCGAGATCGGCCAGGCCTACAAGGAACTCATCGGCAGCTACAACGCCGCGATGACCGCCATCGAGGTGTCGGCCCTCGTCGAGGACCGTGCCAAGGTCGAGATCGAAGTGACGGCGGTGATCCCTGACGCCTGAGGCCGGTTCAGGCCAGGGCCGCGAGGGCTCGCGCGGTGATGTCCTCGACCGACCCCAGGCCCTCGATGCGCCGGTACTTCGGGGCCTGCGGGTCGCCGGTGGCGGCCCACTGCGAGTAGTAGTCGACCAGCGGACGGGTCTGGCTCTGGTAGACCTGCAAGCGCTTGCGCACGGTGTCTTCCTTGTCGTCGTCACGCTGAATCAGGTCCTCGCCGGTCACGTCGTCCTTGCCCGGCACCTTGGGTGGGTTGTACTTGACGTGGTAGGTGCGGCCCGAGGGCGCGTGCACGCGCCGTCCGCTCATGCGTTCGATGATGGCCTCGTCGGGCACGTCGATCTCGAGCACGTAGTCGAGCTTGACGCCGGCGGCCTTCATCGCATCGGCCTGCGGAATGGTGCGGGGAAAGCCGTCGAAGAGGAAGCCGTTGGCGCAGTCGGGCTGCGCGATGCGTTCCTTGACGAGGCCGATGATGATGTCGTCGCTCACCAGGCCTCCGGCGTCCATGACCTTCTTGGCTTCCAGGCCCAGGGGCGTGCCGGCCTTGACGGCCGCACGCAGCATGTCGCCGGTGGAGATCTGCGGAATGCCGAACTTCTGGCAGATGAATGCGGCTTGCGTGCCTTTGCCTGCGCCCGGTGCGCCCAAGAGTATCAATCGCATGGGGATCCTTTGGAAAATGCCGTACCGGGCGCGAGACGCCCGGCACCAGTTGCGGGCGAGGATATCACGGGGTCCCCTGCGCGAAACTGACGCGCCCGACAGGGGTTTCCCCGTGATGGCCCAGGGTGTTCAGCCGCCCAGCAGCGCCCGCACGCGCTCCAGGTCCTCGGGGGTGTCCACGCCCGGGCCGGGCAGCGTCTCGCTCACGTGCACCGCAATGCGCTCGCCGTGCCACAGCACGCGCAGCTGCTCCAGCGATTCGATCTGCTCCAGCGGGCTGGGCGGCAGCAGGGGGAAGCGCCGCAGGTAGCCCGCGTGATAGCCATAGATGCCGATGTGGCGCAAGGGTGCCGGACGGCTGAGCGTGTGGATGCCCTGGGCGTAGCCGTCGCGCCACCAGGGCAGGGGCGCGCGCGAGAAGTACAGCGCACGCCCGTCGGCATCGCACACCAGCTTGACCACGTTGGGGTTCGTGAACTCGGCCGGTGAGCTGATCTCGTGGGCGGCGGTGCTCATCACGCAGTCCTCGCGCATCAGCAGCGCCGCCGCTGTCGCATCGATCAGGGCCGGGTCGATCAGCGGTTCGTCGCCCTGCACGTTCACGACCACGTCGTGGCCGTCCAGGCCCAGCCGTTCGCAGGCCTCGGCCAGGCGGTCGCTGCCGGTGGGGTGGTCGCTGCGCGTCAGCAGGGCCTGCACGCCATGGGCCTCGCAGGCGCGCACGATGTCGGGATGATCGGCCGCCACCACGACCTGGTGGGCCTCGCTGGCCTGCGCCTGGCGTGCCACGCGCACCACCATGGGCATTCCGGCGATCTCGGCCAAGGGCTTGCGGGGCAGGCGGGTGGAGGCCAGCCGCGCGGGGATGAGGACGGTGAAGCTCACGGGGTGTCCATCTCGGCTGGCGTCGTGACGGGGCCATCGAGCGTGCGCGCTTCGCCCTCGAGCATCACCGGGATGCCGTCACGGATCGGGTAGGCCAGGCGGTCGGCCTTGCAGATCAGTTCATGCGCCTGGCGGTCGTGTTCCAGCGGCCCCTTGCACAGAGGGCACACCAGCAGTTCCATCAATCGGGTGTCCATCGGCGATCTTCCTGTGCCGCCTGTGCGGCGCGAACGCCCTGCAGCCGGCGTTGCAAGGCCAAGTGATAGTGCGGATCGGGCTCGAAGTCTAGCGCGACCACATGCAGCCGGGGGTCGTCGGCCAGCGCCGAGCCGGGGGGCAGCTTGACGGCATCCTTCTCGGTCAACAGCACCACCTCGGCCGGATGGTTCGCCCAGGGCGCCTCGGTGTAGACATGGTGGTCGGCCAGCGCGAGTGTCTCCACCTGCAGTCCGGCGGCGCGCAGCATGCCGAAATAACGCTGCGGATGGGCGATGCCGGCCACGGCCAGCACCCGAGCGCCGGCCAGCGCGGGCAGGGGCCGTCCCGCGCGGGCGCCCGACCACCAGGCGGCCAGCGGGATCGCCGGGCCCAGGGCCCGCCGTGCCAGCCAGCCCGGGCGCGTCGTGGATGGGGCCGGGGCGTTGTAGAGCACCAGATCGGCGCGGCGGCCGGCATCGTCGCGCAGCGGCCCGGCCGGCAGCCACCAGCCGTTGCCGATGCCGCGCTCATCGAACACCAGCACCTCGATGTCGCGTGCCAGGCGGGGGTGCTGCAGGCCGTCGTCGCAGACGATCACGGTGAGGTCGGGATGACGGGCCAGTAGCAAGCGGCCGGCGGCCACGCGGTCGCGGCCCACCACCACCGGTGCGCCGGTGCGCAGCCGCATCAGCAGAGGTTCGTCGCCCACCTGCGTCGCGGGGCTGTCCGGGGTGACCTCGCACAGCCCCCGGCCGGTCCGCCCGTAGCCCCGCGACACGATGCCCGGGTGCTCGCCGGCGGCCTGCAGCGCGCGCACCGTGGCGATCACCGTCGGGGTCTTGCCTGCACCGCCGGCCACCACGTTGCCCACGACGATCACGGGGCAGGGCAGGCGTTCGGTGCGCCGCAAGCCCCAGGCGTGGGCGCGGCCATGCAGTGTGGCCAGCGCCCGGTACAGGCACGACAGCGGCCACAGCAGGCAAGCCAGCGGGCCGCGCCGGGTCCATGCCGCCTGCAGGCGTGTCGAGACCCTGACAGACACGGGCATGGGCGCGCGTGCGGGGCTGACGGTCTTCAGCGGCCCCGCGCGGGCTCGCTCAGCCGGGTCGCGAAGGTCAGCTGGTTCAAACCCGCCCGCCGCGAGGCGTCCATCACGTTGACCACGCTCTGGTGGGCGGCGTTGGCATCGGC
>NZ_JBKBVU010000096.1:0-11807 GCF_046289365.1 Caldimonas sp.
CACCACGGGCATGCGCGCGGCCAGCTCCTCCAGGCGCGGCAGACGCAGCGCGTAGATCACGCCGGGGGTCATGGCCTCCACGGTGGCCATGCGCGGGCCCTCGGCAAACAGCGAGGGCTCGCCCATCACCGCGCCGGGACGCAGGATGGCCACCTTGTTGGCGCCGGGCGCGGCACCGGGCACGAAGACCTGCATCGTGCCCTGGGCCAGGAAGTACATCGCGCGGTCGCGGTCCCCCTGGCGGATCACCTGGTCGCCCATGCGCACCTCGTGGCGGGTGAGGAATTGCGTGAGAGTGCGCCATTGCTGGGCATCGAGACGCGGACGGAAGGCGTCCTCGGTGTTGAGCGATTGCACCGCCTGGATCAACTCCTGGGCTTCCATGTTCTTCTGTCCTTTGCACGGCTGCGCTGCCGTCGCGCTGCGCACACGCTCAGCACCCCGGCATCGAACACACCATTATGGGCCGGGGGCCCAAGGCCCCACAATGCCGCCCCCCGCAGCCGGGTGGCCTGCCGCGCGCCCGTCGGCGCCCGTTACTTGCCGATGCAGAACTTGCGGAAGATCTCGCCCAGCAGCTCATCGGGCGTCATGCGGCCGGTGATCTCGCCCAGGGCCTCGTGGGCCAGCCGCAGCTCCTCGGCCAAGAGGTCCAGTGCGGCATCGGCCGCGCGCGCGTGGTCGTGCGCCCGCGCCAGATGCTCGGCCGTGCGGCGCAGCGCGCGCAGGTGGCGCTCGCGCGCGATGAACACCCCCTCGGGCTGCGCATGCCAGCCCACCTGTTCGAGCAGCAGGCGGCGCAGGGCCTCCAGGCCCTCGCCGGTCTTGGCCGACAAGGCCACGTGCGGCTGCGGTAGGCCCGGCGGCAGGCCGCGGGCATCGAGCTTGTTGTAGACGTGCACCACCTGCGGGCCCGGCGGCAGCCGCCCGGCGATGTCGGTCTCGCCGGCGTCATAGTCCGTCTGCCCCAGGCGCGTGAGGTCGTGCAGAAAGAGCACCACATCGGCCTGGGCGATCTCGCTCCAGCTTCGTGCGATGCCGATGCGCTCGACCTCGTCGGTGGCCTCGCGCAGCCCCGCGGTGTCGATCACATGCACCGGCACGCCCTCGATCTGGATGGTCTGGCTGACCTTGTCGCGGGTGGTGCCGGGGATGGGGGTGACGATGGCCAGTTCCGCCCCGGCCAGGGCGTTGAGCAGCGAGCTCTTGCCCACATTGGGTTGGCCGGCCAGCACGAGCCGGATGCCTTCGCGCAGCAAGGCGCCCTGGTGCGCCTGGTCCAGCAGCGCCTGAAGGGCCGTGCGCACGCCGTCGAGCTGGCCGCGTGCGTCGGCCTTTTCGAGGAAGTCGATCTCCTCCTCGGGAAAGTCCAGCGTGGCCTCCACCAGCAGGCGCAGACGCACCAGCCGCTCGCGCAGGCCCTCCACCTGCTGCGAGAAGGCACCGGCCAGCGAGCGGCCGGCCGACCGTGCAGCGGCCTCGGTGCTGGCCTCGATCAGGTCGCTCACCGCCTCGGCCTGGGCCAGGTCGAGCTTGTCGTTCAGAAAGGCCCGCTCGGTGAACTCGCCGGGCTCGGCCAGCCGCAGCCCCGGCAAGGCCTGCGCCGCCACATCCAGGCAGCGCGCCAGCAGCAACTGCAGCACCACCGGGCCGCCATGGGCCTGCAGCTCCAGCACGTCCTCGCCGGTGTAGGAATGCGGCGCCGGGAAGTACAGCGCCAGGCCGTGGTCGATGGCCTGGCCCTGTGCATCGGTGAAAGGCAGATAGTGCGCATGGCGCGGCACGAGCGAGCGGCCCAGCAGGGCGCGCACGAAGCCCGAGAGATCGCGCCCGGACACGCGCACGATGCCCACCGCCCCGCGACCGGGGGCGGTGGCGATGGCAACGATCGGGTCGTGATGTCGGGGCAGCATGGCCGGCATTGTGCGCACAAAAACACGAACGCCCCGAGGCGCTCACCCCGGGGCGTTGCGCTCGGGCCGTAGACGCCTCAGCTCTTGGGCGAGAACTTCAGGTCCAGCACGCCGAGCTTCTTGTTGATGTACCACTGCTGAGCGATCGACAGAAGGTTGTTCGTCAGCCAGTACAGCACCAGGCCGGCCGGGAAGAAGAAGAACATCACCGAGAACATCAGCGGCATGATCCACATCATCTTGGCCTGGATCGGGTCGGGCGGCGTGGGATTCAGCCAGGTCTGCAGCAGCGTGGAGGCCGTCATCAGCAGCGGCAGGATGTAGTACGGGTCCTTGGCCGAGAGGTCATCGATCCACAGGATCCACGGCGCGTTGCGCATCTCCACCGACGACAGCAGCACCCAGTACAGCGCGATGAACACCGGGATCTGGATCAGGATGGGCAGGCAGCCGCCCATGGGGTTGACCTTCTCCTCGCGGTAGATGCGCATCATCTCCTGCTGCATCTGCTGCGGCTTGTCCTTGTAGCGCTCGCGCAGCTCGGTGATGCGCGGCGCCACGGCCTTCATCTTGGCCATCGAGCGGTAGGCACTGGCGTTCAGGCCATAGAAGGCCGCCTTGAGCAGCACCACCAGGGCGACGATGGACCAGCCCCAGTTGCCCAACAGGGCATGGAGCTTGTCGAGCAGCCAAAACAGCGGCTTGGACAGGATGGTGAACCAGCCGTAGTCCTTCACGAGCTCCAGCCCCGGCGCCAGCGCGGCGAGCTTCTTTTCCTCCTGCGGGCCCACGAAGAGCGTGGTCTCGACGGTACGGCTTTCGCCGGCGGCCACCGGCGGCAGCGGCACGACCATCGCGATCGAGTACAGGTTGTTGCTCACCTTGGCGGTGCGGAACTCGCGGGCCAGCCGGTCATGGCCGGGCACATTGAGCAGCCAGGCCGAGGCGAAGTAGTGCTGCACCATCGCGATCCAGCCGTTGTCGGCCGGTGCGGCCGTCTCGGCCTTGCCACGTTCGATGTCCTTGAAGTCGATCTTGTGGAACTTCTTCTGGTCGGTATAGAGCGCCGGGCCGGTGAAGGTGAAGTAGAAGGCCGACTCGCCCGGAGGCGGGTTGCCATCGCGCACGAGCTGCAGATACAGCTGTGGCTCGCGCGGGGCCTCGGCGCGGTTGATCACCTCGTGACGCACACCGATGGTGTACTGGCCGCGCTGGAAGGTATAGGTCTTGATGTACTGCAACCCGCCCACCACCGGCGAGCTCAGCTTCACCTCCAGACGATCCTGGCCGTCGGCCAGGCGGCGCGCACCGCCCTCCTCGGCCGTCATCACGGTGAAGTGGTTGGGAAAGCGCTCGCCGGCGTCGTCCTTGTTGATCAGGCCGGTCTGGGCCAGGTAGACCCGCTGGGCCGACTGGTCGAGCAGCACCACGTTGCGGCTGCGGTCCTCCTGATCGGCGTAGTTCAACAGCTCCAGGTGACTCAGCGTGCCCCCCTGGGTGTCGATCACGGCCTTGACCACGTCGGTGGTGATCTCCAGCCGTTGCGCCGCGGCGCTGCCGGCCGCAGGCCGGGGTGCTTGGGTGGCGCGGCTGCGGGGTGGGGCTCTGGTGGCGGGCGCGGGCAGTGTGGTGGCGGCGGCGGTGCCGTCGGCCGGCGCCGCGGAGGCCGCCGGCTGCTGGGCCACTGGCGTCGGCGAGAACATCGACGGCCGGCCGGTGTGCTTGTTCCAGGCATCCCAGAGCAGGATGAGGGACATCGAGAACACCACCCACAGGATGGTGCGGCGCATATCGGTCATGGAGACGGCTCGCTGTTGGTAGGAGACGGGACACCCGGAGCGGGGCCGGGCTCGAGGTGGCGGGTGAACAGGCCCGCCGGCCGCGCAGCGCCCCCGGTGCTGCGCGGGGGCACCGGGTCATGGCCTCCCTGGCACCAAGGGTGACAGCGCAGCAGCCGGCGCGCGGCAAGGTAGCTGCCCATGGCCGCGCCATGGCGGTCCAGCGCCTGCAGGGCATAGGCCGAGCAGCTCGGTTCGAAGCGGCAGTCGCCGCCCACCCAGGGGCTGAAAAACCACTGGTAAGCGCGCACCAGGGCCTTGAGGGCCGCGGCGATCATGCCGCCCTCCCGGCCCCACGCCGCGCGGCGGCGTTCATCAGGGCCTCGGCCTCGGCGCGCACGGCGCGGCGCAGCGCCGTGGAATCGGCACTGGGGAATTGTTCAGGATCGAAGGCGGCACGCAGGCGAGCCACCCACATCCCGCCGGGCAGGGCCGGGGCATGGCGCGCGAAAGCCGCGTACATCTGCCGCTTGAGCACATTGCGCGTGACCGCACGGCGCGCCCAGCGCTTCGGGATCACCACGCCGACGGCCAGCGTGCGGGCCGTGACCGCTGAGACATCCACAAGGGGCGCCACCTCAGGCTCGCCCCCTGTTGACAACTTAGCCCCAACGGGCAGGTGGTGCAGCACGAAGTGCGGGCTGCGGGCTGCGATGGCCGAAGCACCGGCCCCCAGAACCCGTTCGAAATCGGCGCGGCGCGAAAGCCGCACCAGGTGGGCAGGGGCTGCAGGCAGGGCCAAGCCGGCGTTCGCCGCGCTGCCAGGGTCAGACGGCCAGGCGCTTGCGGCCCTTGGCGCGACGGGCATTGATGACCTTGCGGCCGCCCTTGGTCTTCATGCGCACCAGGAAGCCGTGCGTGCGGGCGCGGCGAACCTTGGAAGGCTGGTAAGTACGTTTCATGATCGGATCCTCTCGGAGAACTCCGCCCGGGCCGGACAGCCTGGGGGCGTCAAAACCACTGCGGGGCACGGGCCCGGCATGGGGTTGGGGGGCCTCCCGGCACCTGCCGCGCCCACCGCTGCCGCTCACCCCTGCCGCGGTGTGCACGCCCTGGGCATGACATCACGTGCAAGGTGCCTGGGCGCAGGCTCACGAAAGTCCGGGAAACCCTCAATTACACCAAATGCCACCCTTGGTGGTCAATGACTCTGCCGCCAAGCCAAGTGGCAGGCCGGGGTTTATCCGAACACATATTCTGTGGATAAGTCGTCCTGGCACGGCCGTGCAGGGCTAGAATCGCGCGGCTCCAGAAATAAGTTTTCCACAATTCCATGAGCTCCGACTTGTGGCAGCGCTGCTGCGAACGACTCGCCGCCGAACTGCCCGAACAGCAATACGCCACCTGGATCCGTCCCCTGCCCCCAGGCCAGCTCGCGCAGGGCGAGGCCGGACCGGTGCTGTCCGTGCGCGTGCCCAACCGGTTCAAGCTGGACTGGATCCGCAACCAGTACGCCGCCCGCATCGAAACCCTGCTGGCCGAGCTGCATGGCCAGCCGGTGCGGCTGGAACTGACGCTGGCACCGCGCGAGCACATGCCTGCCCGGCCGGTGGCTGCGGCCCCCTCAGCGCCGGCCGCATCGGCCCCCATGGGAATGAATGGTTCGGCCAGCCCGGCCGTGGCGCCGGCCCCGCCGGCGCCGCAGCCTTCACGCCACCGGCTCAACCCCAGCCTGACCTTCGACACCCTGGTGCCCGGCCGGGCCAACCAGATGGCCCGCACCGCCGCGCTGCATGTGGCCGGCGCCCCGGGCCAGATGTACAACCCGCTGTTCATCTACGGCGGGGTGGGCCTGGGCAAGACCCACCTGATGAACGCCGTGGGCAATGCCTTGCTGGCCGACCGGCCCGACGCCAAGGTGCTCTACCTGCACGCCGAGCAGTTCATCTCCGACGTGGTGAAGAACTACCAGCGCAAGACCTTCGACGAGCTCAAGGCCAAATACCACCAGCTCGACCTGCTGCTGATCGACGACGTGCAGTTCTTCGCCGGCAAGGACCGCACCCAGGAGGAGTTCTTCAACGCCTTCGAGGCCCTGCTGGCCAAGAAGGCACACATCATCATGACCAGCGACACCTACCCCAAGGGGTTGGTGGACATCGACGAGCGCCTGACCAGCCGCTTCGACTCGGGCCTGACCGTGGCCATCGAGCCGCCCGAGCTGGAGATGCGCGTGGCCATCCTGATCAAGAAGGCCGAGACCGAAGGCGCCCAGATGCCCGAGGACGTGGCCTTCTTCGTGGCCAAGAACGTGCGCGCCAACGTGCGCGAGCTCGAAGGCGCGCTGCGCAAGATCCTGGCTTATTCACGGTTTTCCCACAAGGAAATCAACATCGCGTTGGCCCGCGAGGCGCTCAAGGACTTGCTCTCGATACAAAACAGGCAGATCTCGGTCGAGAACATCCAGAAGACCGTGGCCGACTTCTACAAGATCAAGGTGGCCGACATGTATTCGAAGAAGCGGCCCGCCTCGATCGCCCGGCCGCGCCAGATCGCGATGTACCTGGCCAAGGAGCTCACGCAGAAGAGCCTGCCCGAGATCGGCGAGCTCTTCGGCGGTCGCGACCACACCACCGTGCTGCACGCGGTGCGCAAGATCGGCGGCGAGCGCAGCAAGAACACCGAACTGAACCAGCAGTTGCACGTGCTGGAACAGACCCTCAAAGGCTGAGGCCCTCTCCTTTCTTCACCCGCTTGACTGGCACAAGGGAAGCACTGTTGTCAAAGCACAAAGCTGGGGACAAGTTTCGAACAAGCCCCGTCTTGTCCACAGGCCGGCGCGCCGGCGCGAAGTTGTTGTCGGTTCGCCCGCGCGCTTGCCCGGCGGCCGGCCACAGGCTTGTCCCCGGTCCAAGGCCTTGATCGAACGAGACAAAATAGCGTTTTCCACAAAAACACCGGCCCCCTACTACGGCTACCACCTCAAGAGGTTCACATGATTGTGTTGAAAGCACCCCAGGACCAAGTGCTCGGCGCCCTGCAGGCCGTGGCCGGCATCGTGGAGCGCCGCCATACCCTGCCCATCCTGGCCAATGTGCTGATCCGCAAGACCGGGGCCCAGGTGGAGTTCACCACCAGCGACCTGGAAATCCAGGTGCGCACCACGGCCGAGCTGGATGGGGATGCCGGCCAGTTCAGCACCTCGGTGGGAGCGCGCAAACTGATCGACATCCTGCGCTCGCTGCCGGCCGACCAGGTGGTGTCGCTGTCGGCCCATCAGAACAAGCTCACGCTGACCGGCGGCAAGAGCCGCTTCACGCTGCAGACCCTGCCGGCCGAGGATTTCCCGCTGGTGCAGGAAGCCGCCGACTTCGGCCCCAGCTTCAGCGTGCCGCAAAAGACGCTCAAGGGCCTGATCAACCAGGTGCACTTCGCGATGGCGGTGCACGACATCCGCTACTACCTCAACGGCATCCTCTTCGTCGCCGAAGGCAAGCAGCTCACGCTGGTGGCCACCGACGGCCACCGCCTGGCCCTGGCCAGCGCCACGCTGGACGTGGAGATGCCGCGCCAGGAGGTCATCCTGCCGCGCAAGACCGTGCTGGAGCTGCAGCGCCTGCTCAAGGACGAAGACACCCCCATCGAAATGCGCTTTGCCGGCAACCAGGCCAAGTTCAACTTCTCGGGCATGGAATTCGTCACCAAGCTGGTCGAGGGCAAGTTCCCCGACTACAACCGCGTGATCCCCAAGAACCACAAGAACAGCCTCACGCTGGGCCGTGCGGCGCTGCTGGCCAGCCTGCAGCGCGCGGCCATCCTCACCAGCGAAAAGTTCAAGGGGGTGCGCATCAACATCGAACCGGGCCTGCTGCGCATCGCCTCGAGCAATGCCGAGCAGGAAGAAGCCAAGGAAGAACTCGAGATCGACTACGGTGGCGACACCATCGAGATCGGCTTCAACGTGACCTACCTCGTCGACGCCCTGGCCAACATGAACCAGGACATGGTGAAGGTGGAGCTGCAGGATGCCAACTCCAGTGCGCTGATCACCATCCCGGACGACAACGGCTTCAAGTACGTCGTGATGCCGATGCGGATCTAGCCGCGCCTGAGGCGGCCAGTTGCCGCCGTGCGCTTCATGGCGCATCCCTGCCCCCGCCCCAGCGGGGGTTCTGTCCCGATTGACACCCGGTCCCGTACCGGGCCTTCTACGTTAGGCAGTCATGAGCGAGAACCAAGCCCCTCAGCCCCAGCCCGTTGACGGCGGTGGGTATGGCGAAAGCAGCATCCAGATCCTCGAGGGCCTGGAAGCCGTACGCAAGCGCCCCGGCATGTACATCGGCGACACCTCCGACGGCACGGGTTTGCACCACCTGGTCTTCGAGGTGGTGGACAACTCCATCGACGAGGCATTGGCCGGGCACTGCGACGACATCGTCGTCACCATCCACACCGACAATTCGATCTCCGTCATCGACAACGGCCGCGGCATTCCCACCGGCGTGAAGATGGATGACAAGCACGAGCCCAAGCGCTCGGCCGCCGAGATCGCGCTGACCGAGCTGCACGCAGGCGGCAAGTTCAACCAGAACAGCTACAAAGTCTCGGGCGGCCTGCATGGGGTGGGCGTGTCCTGCGTGAACGCGCTGTCCAAATGGCTGAGGCTGACGGTGCGCCGCGACGGCAAGGTGCACTTCCTCGAATTCCGCAAGGGCGTGCCGCAAGACCGCGTGATCGAGGTGCGCGACGGCGTCGAGGTCAGTCCGATGAAGGTCATCGGCGAGACCGACAAGCGCGGCACCGAGGTGCACTTCCTGCCCGATGACGAGATCTTCCAGCAGAACAACGACTTCCACTACGACATCCTCGCCAAGCGCCTGCGCGAGCTGTCCTTCCTGAACAACGGTGTGAAGATCCGCCTGGTGGACGAGCGCCACAACAAGGAGGACAACTTCGCCTTCGTCGGTGGGGTCAAGGGCTTCGTCGATTTCATCAATCAGGGCAAGAAGGTCCTGCACCCCAACGTCTTCCATGCCGTGGGCGAGAAGCTCAGCGAGCAAGGCACCACCATCGGCGTCGAGGTGGCGATGCAGTGGAACGACGGATACAACGAAAATGTCCTGTGCTTCACGAACAACATCCCGCAACGCGACGGCGGCACCCACCTCACGGGTTTGCGTGCGGCGATGACGCGGGTGATCAACAAGTACATCGAGGACAACGAACTGGCCAAGAAGGCCAAGGTCGAGATCAGCGGTGACGACATGCGCGAAGGCCTGGCCTGCGTGGTCAGCGTCAAGGTGCCCGAGCCGAAGTTTTCCAGCCAGACCAAGGACAAGCTGGTTTCCAGCGAGGTGCGCGGCCCGGTGGAGGAGATCGTCGCCAGCAAGCTCACCGACTGGCTGCTGGAGAACCCCACCGACGCCAAGATCATCTGCGGCAAGATCGTGGAGGCCGCCCGCGCCCGCGAGGCCGCGCGCAAGGCGCGCGAGATGACGCGCCGCAAGGGCGTGCTCGACGGCCTGGGCCTGCCCGGCAAGCTGGCCGACTGCCAGGAAAAGGACCCGGCGCTCAGCGAGATCTACATCGTCGAGGGCGACTCGGCCGGCGGCTCGGCCAAACAGGGCCGCGATCGCAAGTTCCAGGCCATCTTGCCGCTGCGCGGCAAGATCCTGAACGTGGAGAAGGCACGCTATGAGAAGCTGCTGTCGAGCAACGAGATCATCACGCTGATCACCGCCCTGGGCACCGGCATCGGCAAGGACGACTTCAACCCGGACAAGCTGCGCTACCACCGCATCATCATCATGACCGACGCGGACGTGGATGGCGCGCACATCCGCACCCTGCTGCTCACCTTCTTCTACCGCCAGATGCCCGAGCTGGTCGAGCGCGGCCACATCTACATCGCCCAGCCGCCGCTGTACAAGGTGAAGGTGGGCAAGGACGAGCAGTACCTGAAGGACGCCCACGAACTCGATGCCTACCTGCTGCGCGTGGCGCTGAAGGACGCGCGCCTGGACACCGGCGTGAACGGCACGATGCTCGAAGGCGAGACGCTCGAAACCCTGGCGCGCCAGTACGTGCTGGCCAACAACGTCATCGACCGCCTGGCCAACTGGATGGACGTGGAAGCCCTGCGTGCCCTGGCCGACGGCCTGGAGCTGCAGCTCGACACGGCCGAGCAGGCCCGCGCCTCGGCGGCCGCGCTGAAAGCCGCCCTGCACGATGCCGAGGTGGAGGCCGTCTACGACGAGCGCACTGACAAGCAAATGCTGCGCATCAGCCGACGCCACCATGGCAACCTCAAGAGCAGCGTGATCAGCGCTGACTTCGTGCATGGTGCCGACTACGAAGCCCTGAGCACCGCCGGACGCATGTTCAAGGGCCTGGTGGGTCCCAATGCCATCGTGCGCAAGGGCGAGGGCGACAAGCAAAAGGAAGCCCAGGTCACCGACTTCCGCCAGGCCATGGCCTGGCTGATGCAGCAGGCCGAGAACAGCGTGTCACGTCAGCGCTACAAGGGCCTGGGTGAGATGAACCCCGAGCAGCTTTGGGAAACCACGATGGACCCCAACGTGCGCCGCCTGCTGCGCGTGCAGATCGAAGATGCGATCGAGGCCGACCGGGTGTTCACGATGCTGATGGGCGACGAGGTGGAGCCGCGGCGGGACTTCATCGAATCGAACGCTCTGCGGGCGGCGAATATCGATGTGTGAGCGTTTTGGCTGATGCGCCGCCAGGCCAATCTGCCGGACCGTGACCTGGCCTGCTTCGAGGAAGGCAGCCGCCACTTCGAGGACTACGTGCGCGCCGTGGGTTGGGCGCAGCGCTATGCCGCCGTCAACCGCGAGTTGATGATGCGCGAGGTGGTAGAGGCGGCCCGCACGGTGATCGCCAGGGCCGGGCAGTGGGGCATCATCCCGGGCACCATGGGTGCACGCAGCTACATCGTGCGCGGCAAGGGCCGCGACGTGCTGGACGAGACACCCGCGGCGTACAAGGACATCGATGCGGTGATGGCGGCGCAGGGCGATCTGGTCGAGGTGGTGCACACCCTGAAGCAGGTGGTGTGCGTGAAGGGCTGATCAAGGGCTGCCAGCCTTCTCGATCACCAGGATGCGCACCGTCCCGTGCGGTTCGGCGAAGTGCTCATCGCCGGCCTCGGCATGGCAGATGTCGCCGGGCCCGAGCACCAGGCAGTGCTCCTGCCCGGCGCGGCGATAGTGCATCGTGACGCTGCCGTCGAGCGGCACGAAGACTTCCGGGCCGTCGTTGACGTGCCAGCGATAGGGCCGGTCCGTCCAGTGCAGGGGCACCGTGGCGTCTTCGATGGCCTCGATGTCCAGGGCTTGCCAGGGCCGTTCGCCGACGAAGGAGGCGGGTTCGATCTTGCGCATGGGGTCTTCCTTTCGATCCGTTGCCGATACGATAGGCGCCAGAGGCCGGCCGGTCGACGACGGATCGTCGAAGCCGCTGGCCGTTTCGTTCGAAATGCCGCAGGAGGACCGTCGTGGAAGACGTGTTGGACCGCACCGACCGCAGGATCCTGGCCGAGCTGGCGGCCGATGCGCGGATGTCGATGACCGCCCTGGCCGACCGGGTTCACCTGTCGCGCACGGCGGTGCTGGCGCGCGTGAAGCGAATGGAGGCGGCGGGGGTGATCCGGGGCTACCACGCCCATGTGGCCCTGCCGGACCAGGCCGTGCCGGTGCGTGCGATCCTGCTGCTGCGCTTCAAGACCCGCCCTTGTGCCCCCGTGCTGGCTTACCTGCGTGCGCAGCCGGAGATCCTTCAGGTGTGGTCGGTGTCGGGGCCGCACGATGCGGTGGTGGAAGCCGCCGCCCCGGACGCGGCCGGCCTGTCGGCGCTGGTGGACCGGCTGGCCACCAGCGCATTCGCGATCGCCGCGGAGACGCGCATGGTGGTGTGAGGACGCCCAGGCACCATGGCCGTCCTCCGAGTCGTCGCCGACCTTCTCGGGGCCTTCAGCTTTCCAGCGCCTCCCACATCTGACGATCGCGCTCGGCCGTCCAGATGCGCGGGTCGGCGTATTGCGTGACCTCGTCATAGCAGCGGGTGACATCGAAGGGCATGCAGTGGTCGAAGATCACCC
>NZ_JBKBVU010000097.1:0-11788 GCF_046289365.1 Caldimonas sp.
GCACGGCCTCGCTGCGGGGGGTGGCTCGGCGCACACCCGCCTTGCGGGCCTGCCAGGCCCCATGGGCCACCACCGCGCCGACGACGAGCACGCCCAGGACGAGCAAGGCCAGTTGCAGGCTGCCCATGATGCTCAGGCCGCCTCGGCCATGCCCACGGCCGCTTCCATGTCCACGGCCACGATGCGCGAGACCCCCTGCTCCTGCATCGTCACGCCGATGAGCTGCTCGGCCATCTCCATGGCGATCTTGTTGTGCGAGATGAACAGGAACTGGGTGTCCTTGGACATCGCGGTCACCAGCTTGGCGTAGCGCTCGGTGTTGGCGTCGTCCAGCGGGGCATCGACCTCGTCGAGCAGGCAGAAGGGCGCCGGGTTGAGCTGGAAGATCGCGAACACGAGCGCGATGGCCGTCAGCGCCTTCTCGCCACCGGACAGGAGGTGGATCGTGCTGTTCTTCTTGCCCGGCGGCTGGGCCATCACCTGCACACCGGCATCGAGGATCTCGTCGCCGGTCATGACCAGCTTCGCGGTGCCGCCGCCGAACAGGCTCGGGAACATCTTGCCGAAGTGCTCGTTGACGAAGTCGAAGGTCTTCTTCAGCAGCTCGCGGGTTTCCATGTCGATCTTGTGGATCGCATCCTCGAGCGTCTTGATCGCGTCGGTCAGGTCGGCGTTCTGGGCATCCAGGAAGGTCTTGCGCTCGCGCGCGGCGGTGAGCTCGTCCAGAGCCGCCAGGTTCACCGCCCCCAGGGCATTGATCTCGCGGTTGATGCGGTCGATCTCGCTTTGCAGGCCGTGCAGTCGCACCCCGCCTTCCTCGATCGTGCGCGCCAGGGCCTCGAGATCGACCTCGGCCTGGGTGAGCTGCTCGAGGAACTGGGCGCCGCCCAGCGAAGCGGCTTGTTCCTCGAGCTGCAGTTTGGTGATGCGCTCACGCAGCGGATCGAGGCTGCGCTCGAACTCCAGGCGCTGCTCGTCGGCCCGGCGCAGTCGCATCGACAGATCGTCGTACTCGCTGCGCTTGGCCGCCAGCGCTGCCTCACGCTCCATCTTGAGCGCCAGCGCTTCCTGCAGGCCGGCCTGGGCCGCAGCGTCGTTGAAGCCGTCGAGCTCGGCCTGCAACTGCTCGGCCGAGCGCTCGTTGGCCTGGATCTGCTGCACCGCCGTCTCGATGGAGCGCTGCAGCTCCCCGCGGCGGGAGGCCAGGGCGCGGGCCGAGAACTGCGACTCCTGGGCTTCGCGTTCGAGTGAACGCAGTTGCTCACGCGCCTGGTTGAGTTTGCGCTCGGCCTCGATCACGGCCTCTTCGAGCTCGGCGTGGCGCTCCTGCTCGTTGGCCAGCAGCATGTCGAGTTCCTCGAAGCGCGCCTCGCCGGTGGCTCGCCGTTCGGCCAGTTCCTCGAGCTGCGCATCGATCTCGGCCAGTTCCTCCTCGATCTGGCCGCGCCGGCTGCTGGTCTGCTCGGCCTGCTGCGTCAGGCGCAGCAACTCCACCTGGAGCTGATGGGTGCGCGCTTGCAGCTCGGCCGCCTCGCGGCGGGCCGTGACCAGACGCTGGGAGGCCTCGGTGTACGCCGCCTCGGCCCGCACCAGGGCCGAGCGCGCCTCGTCGGCGATCAGGGCCTGGGCGCGCACCTGTCGCTCCAGGTTCTCGATCTCCTGGGCGCGGGCGAGCATGCCGGCCTGCTCGGAGTCGGGGGCGTAGAACGCCACCGCGAACTGCGACACCGCATGGCCCTCGCGGGTCATGATCACCTCGCCGTGGGTGAGCCTGTCGCGCTGGGCCAGGGCTTCATCGATGGAGCCGGCGGTGTAGACCCCTTCCAGCCAGTCGTTCAGCAGGGCCTTGAGCCCGGCATCGTGCAGGCGCAGCAAGTCGGACAGGCGTGGCAGCGTGTGGTGGGTGTTGCTGATGGCGGCCGAGGGCAGCGTGTAGAAGGCCAGCTTGGCCGGCGGCGCGTCGCTGGCGAAAGCCCGCACGGTCTCGACACGGCCCACCTCCAGCGCGTTGAGCCGCTCGCGCAGCGCCGATTCCAGGGCCGTCTCCCAGCCCGGCTCGATGTGCACCTTCGTCCACAGGCCCTGCAGCCCGTCCAGGCCGTGCTTGGCCAGCCAGGGCTTGAGCTTGCCCTCGGTCTGCACCTTCTCCTGCAGCGCCCTCAGAGCCTCCAGCCGGGCCGCCAGGTCGGCCTGCCGGGCCGACTCGGCATTGACCCGCTCCTGCTGGGCGCGCCGCTCCTCGTCCAGATGCGGCACCCGCTCGGTCAGCTCGTGCAGGCGCTCGTCGGCCACGGCCTGCTCCTGGGCCGCCTGCTCGTGCAGGCGCTGCAGTTCGCCCAACCGGGCTTCGTCAGGGGCGGCCAGGCCCTTGGCCTCGGCGGCCAGGCGCTCACGCCGCGTCTGCAATTGCCGGCCCTGCTCGTCCAGGTTGCGCGATTCCACCGCCAGCAACTGGATCTGCTGCTGCACGCCGGAGACGGCGTTGCGCTGCTCGTTGGCCCGAGTGACGGCGGCGCGTACCGCGTCCTCCAGAGCCGGGAGATTGGCTGCCTCCTCCTCGGCCTGGGCGGCCAGGACCTCGGCCTGCTCCTGCGCCATCGCGATCTGCTCGGCGATCGTCTCGAGCTCGCTTTCGGCCTGGGCGCGACGCTCGGCCCACTGGCCGCTGTGCGCTTTCAGCTCGATCAACCGCTGCTCGACGCGCTGACGCCCCTCCACCACATAGCGGATGCGTTCCTCGAGCCGGCTGACTTCGAGGCTGGCCTCGGCCAGCGCGCCCTGCGCGGCGTGCAGCTCGTCGCTGGCCGCGTAATGCGCCTGCCGGAGGGTCTCCAGCTCGGCCTCGACGTGGCGCAGCTCGGCCAGCCTCGCCTCCAGGGCATTGGTGGCTTCCAGCACTTCGCGGTGCACGCGCTCTTGCTCGGCGGCCGCATCGCGGTGCTTGAGGAACCAGAGTTGATGCAGCTTGAGCGTGCCCTGCTCCTGCAGGCTGCGGTAACGCTGCGCCACCTCGGCCTGCTGTTCCAGACGCTCGAGGTTGTGGCCCAGCTCACGCAGGATGTCCTCCACCCGGGTGAGGTTCTCGCGCGTATCCTTCAGACGGTTCTCCGTCTCGCGGCGGCGCTCCTTGTACTTGGACACGCCGGCGGCTTCCTCGAGGAACATGCGCAGCTCCTCGGGGCGTGATTCGATGATGCGGCTGATCGTGCCCTGGCCGATGATCGCGTAGGCCCGCGGCCCCAGGCCCGTGCCGAGGAAGACGTCCTGGACATCACGGCGGCGCACGGGCTGCCCGTTGATGAAATAGCTCGACGTCCCATCGCGCGTGAGCACGCGTCGCACCGAGATCTCGGTGAACTGGTTCCACTGTCCGCCGGCGCGCGCGTCGGAGTTGTCGAACACCAGTTCCACGCTGGCCCGGCTGGCCGGCTTGCGGGTGCCCGAGCCGTTGAAGATCACGTCTTGCATCGACTCGCCACGCAGCTCCGAGGCCTTGGACTCGCCCAGCACCCAGCGCACCGCATCCATGATGTTGGACTTGCCGCAGCCGTTGGGCCCCACCACGCCGACGAGTTGCCCGGGCAACTGGAAATGCGTGGGCTCCGCGAAGGACTTGAAGCCGGACAGCTTGATCGAGTTCAGGCGCATGGGCTGCTTGGGGCACCGCGCCGGGCCGCCACCGGCGGCCTCGCGCTAAGTCGTTGATTCGTATACGAAAACCGACCCATCGACCGGTTCCAGGGAAGCGCGGATGATACCATCGCCCCCCTGCCGCCCAGCCCGTGGGCGCCCCTTCGTCTCCAACCGTCACACTGCCATGGCCAAACGCCCTTCCTCCCCCGCCCGCACCCCTCCCCGGCAGCGCGAGATGCCGCCCAACCCGCCCTCGGCGCCTTCGAAGGAGCTGCATGTCTTCCCGAACCCCAG
The DNA here is from genome assembly GCF_046289365.1 of Caldimonas sp. Lineage (NCBI taxonomy): Bacteria > Pseudomonadati > Pseudomonadota > Betaproteobacteria > Burkholderiales > Sphaerotilaceae > Caldimonas > Caldimonas sp. Next base: position 3,928 of record NZ_JBKBVU010000097.1, read on the forward strand.
CCCGAAGCGCGACTACGTCATCCAGTTCCAGGTCCCCGAGTTCACCTGCCACTGCCCGCTGACCGGCCAGCCCGACTTCGCGCACTTCACGATCGACTGCATCCCCGACAAGCTGTGCGTCGAGCTCAAGAGCCTGAAGATGTACATGTGGAGCTACCGCAACGAGGGGGCTTTCCACGAGAAGGTCACCAACGACATCCTCGACGACATCGTCAAGGCCATCGAGCCGCGCTTTCTGCGCATCACAGCCAAGTGGTATGTGCGCGGCGGCATCTACACCAACGTGGTGGCCGAGCATCGCAAGAAGGGCTGGAAGCCCCAACCGCGCATCGAGCTGCCGCAGCATGCGTCCGAATCGGGCCTGCTGGGCTGAAAGGCCGCGCAGGGCTCAGGCCGGCGACAGTCGCCACCGGTCCAGACGCGGATGCATGACACGGAACCACAGCGGCGGCACCATCGCCAGCCAGATGCAGCCCGCATAGCCGGTAGGCAACTGGGGCCCCGGCAGGGGCTCCAGGCTGGCATAGGGCTTGCCGGCGTGCATGTGGTGGTCGGAATGCCGTTGCAGGTTGGCCAGCAGGCAGTTGCTGATCAGGGTGTCGGCATTCCAGGCATGCTCCACCCCGAAGCGCTCGGGCCGGCCCTGCACCTCACGGCGCTGCAGGCCATAGTGCTCGATGTAGTTCACGGTCTCCAGCAGCCACACGGCATGGGCCGCCTGCACCCCCCAGAAGAGCAGGCCTTGCCAGCCCGCCACCGCCGCAACCACGCCGATCCAGGCCCCCTGCGCCACCATCGCCCAGGCCAGCGGGCTGTGCGCCCAGCCCTGGCGATGCCGCGCCAGCCGCTGCGCTTCCAGCGCCCAGGCGCTGCGCCAACTGCCGGCCAGCGTGCGCGGCAGGAAACGCCACAACGATTCCCCTGCGCGAGCACTGGCCGGATCGTCGGCGGTCGCCGCCCGCACATGGTGCCCGCGATAGTGCTCCACCATGAAGTGGGCGTAGCCCACGCTGATCATCAGCGCCCAGCCCAGGGTGCGGTCGAGCCGGGAGCGGGAATGGCCCAGCTCGTGAGCGAAGGTGATTCCCTGCGACCCGGTGGTCGTCCCCACGGCCAGCCCCAGTGCCAGCACCGCCGCCGCACTGGACTGCTCCCGGGCTACGAGCAGGCCCAGGGCCAACAGACCGGCCTGCCACAGCACATGCAGGCGCAGGCAGGCCACGAACCACGGATGCGGCTCGCGCGCCGCGGGCGAGTGCCGCCACGAGGGAAGTACCCATTCCAGCACCGCCACGCCCGCCAGCACGCCCAGGGCCACACCCCAGGCCGCCCAGGGCGAATACCACGCGGCCGTACCGATCCCCCAGGGCATGGCCCAGGCCAGCGCAAAACGCAGATCGCGCCACCGCAACGTGTTCATGGATCCATGATCGGAGCCCCCCGGCGAGCCGTCAAGCGCAGCGTCCCGGTGCGTCGAACGGGGATAATCACCGTCCATGAACCCCCTGCTCGCCCGCCTCCAGCCCTATCCGTTCGAACGGCTGCGCGCCCTCACCCAAGACCTCACGCCCAACCCGGCCCTGCGGCCCATCAGCCTGGGCATCGGAGAGCCCAGGCACCCCACGCCGCTCTTCATCCGCCAGGTGCTGGCCCATGCCCTCGACGGCCTGGCCCACTACCCGGCCACGGTGGGCCAGCCGGCCCTGCGCGAGGCGATGGCCGGCTGGGTGCAGCGCCGCTACGGCGTGAGCCTGGATCCGGCCACCCAGGTGCTGCCGGTCAACGGCTCGCGCGAGGCGCTGTTCGCCTTTGCCCAGACCGTCATCGACCCGACGCGGCACCGCGACGCTGGCGGGCCGATCGTGGTCTGCCCGAATCCCTTCTATCAGATCTACGAAGGCGCCGCCTTGCTGGCCGGTGCCGACACGGCCTTTGCCAATAGCGACCCGACGCGCAACTTTGCCTGCGACTGGTCGGCCTTGTCGGACGACACCTGGGCGCGCACCCAGCTCGTCTATGTGTGCTCGCCGGGCAATCCCACCGGCGCGGTGATGCCGCTGGACGAGTGGGCTCGGCTGTTCGAGCTGAGCGACCGGCACGGCTTCGTGATCGCCTCGGACGAGTGCTATTCCGAGATCTACTTCCGTGACGAGCCTCCGCTGGGCGGGCTGGAAGCCGCCGCCAGGCTCGGCCGCCAGGATCTGCGCAACCTCGTCGCCTTCACCAGCTTGTCCAAGCGCTCCAACGTGCCGGGCCTGCGCTCGGGCTTCGTGGCCGGCGATGCACGGCTCCTGAAAGCCTTCTCGCTGTACCGCACCTACCACGGCAGCGCGATGAGCCCGGTGGTGCAGCAGGCCAGCATCGCCGCCTGGAACGACGAAGCCCACGTGGTGGCCAACCGCGAGCAGTACCGCGCCAAGTTCGCCCGCGTCACCCCCCTGCTGGCCGAGGTGCTGGAGGTGGCCCTGCCCGATGCCGGCTTCTACTTGTGGGCCAAGGTGCCCGAGGCCCTGGGGCAAAGCGACACCGAGTTCGCGCGGGGTCTGCTCGCTCAATACAATGTGACGGTCTTGCCCGGCAGCTTCCTTGCGCGGCAGGCGCACGGCCTGAACCCCGGCGCCGGCCGCATCCGCATGGCCCTGGTGGCCGAGCTCGACGAATGCGTCGAGGCCGCCGAACGCATCGCCGCCTATGTCCGTTCCCTCTGATCCACTCAAGAGTCCGCATCCATGAGTCAAGCCCTCGAAGCCGTCATCAACCAGGCCTGGGACGACCGCGCCGCCCTGTCGCCCTCCGCTGCCGCCCCCGAGGTGCGCGAGGCCGTCGAATCCGTGATCGCCGACCTGAACAAGGGCCGGCTGCGCGTGGCCGAGAAGATCGACGGCGCCTGGACCACCCACCAGTGGATCAAGAAGGCCGTGCTGCTGAGTTTCCGCCTGCACGACAACGTCGCCATGCGCGCCGGCGACCTGGGCTTCTTCGACAAGGTGCCCACCAAGTTCGCCCACCTCAGCGACGAGGAGATGCGAGCCACCGGTGTGCGTGTCGTGCCCCCTGCCGTGGCGCGCCGTGGCAGCTACATCGCCAGGAATGTGGTGCTCATGCCCTCGTACGTGAACATCGGCGCCTATGTGGACGAAGGCACCATGGTCGACACCTGGGCCACCGTGGGCTCGTGCGCCCAGATCGGCAAGAATGTGCACCTCTCGGGGGGCGTGGGCATCGGCGGTGTGCTCGAACCGCTGCAGGCCAACCCCACGATCATCGAGGACAACTGCTTCATCGGCGCGCGCTCCGAGGTGGTGGAAGGCGTGATCGTCGAAGAGAACTCCGTGCTGGGCATGGGCGTGTACATCGGCCAGAGCACCCCCATCTTCAACCGCGAGACCGGCGAGATCTCCTACGGCCGCGTGCCGGCCGGCTCGGTGGTCGTGAGCGGCAACCTGCCCAAGACGACGGCTGCCGGCCAGGCCTACAGCCTGTATGCCGCGGTGATCGTCAAGCGCGTGGACGCCCAGACCCGTTCCAAGACCAGCATCAACGACCTGCTGCGCGCCTGAGGCACACTGCGGCACACCCGACACACCCACGACGAGGAGGATGGCGATGAGCGGTGGCAACATGGAGCGCGTGCTGCGCCTGATGGCCGACAAGCAGGCCTCGGATGTCTATCTGTCGGCCAAGACGCCCATCCTCATCAAGATCCACGGGCAGATCCTGCAGGTCAGCGATCAGCCCCTCACCCCCCAGCAGCCGCGCCAGTTGCTCGCCGAGGTGCTCACCCCCGCCCAGATGGAGGAGCTCGACGAAACAGGCGAGCTGAACCTGGGGGTGGTGCTGCCTGGCGTGGCCAGCTTCCGCCTGAGCGCCTTCAAGCAGCGCGGCTCGGTCGCCGCGGTGTTCCGCTGCATTCCGAGCACGATTCCCTCGCTGGAATCGCTCAACGTGCCCGACATCCTCACCAGCCTGATCCTGGAAAAGCGCGGGCTGATCCTGCTGGTAGGCGCCACCGGCACCGGCAAGAGCACCACCTTGGCCGCCATGCTCGAGCACCGCAATCAGCAGGTGGCCGGGCACATCCTCACCATCGAGGATCCGATCGAGTTCCTGTTCACGAACAAGAAGTCGGTGGTCAACCAGCGCGAAGTCGGGCGGGACACCCAGTCCCTGCAGATCGGTCTGAAGAACGCCCTGCGTCAGGCCCCTGACTGCATCATGATCGGCGAGATCCGCGACCGCGAAACCATGACCGCGGCCCTGTCATACGCCCTGTCCGGTCACCTGGTGCTGTCGACGATGCACGCCAACAACAGCTATCACGCGCTCAGCCGCATCATGTCGTTCTACACCCCCGAGGCGCGCCCTGCCCTGCTGTCGGACCTGGGCTCGGGGCTGAAGGCCATCGTCTCGCAGCGCCTGATGCGCGCGGTCACCGGCGGACGCATCCCGGCCGTGGAGGTGCTGCTCAACACCAAGCTCGTGGCCGAGCTGATCGAAAAGGGCGATCTCACCGGCGTGAAAGAGGCAATGGAGAAATCCCTGGCCGAAGGTTCGCAGACCTTCGAAGCCGATATCGCCCGCCTGATCAACGAGGGCCGTGTCACCCGCGAGGAAGGCCTGGCCTACGCTGATTCGCCCACCAACCTGATGTGGCGGCTGCAGAACGACATGAGCGCCCAGAGCAAGCTCACCCCGAAAAAAGAAGAGGTCGAGGACGGACCGTCCTTCACCGAGATCACGCTGGACGTGCGCAACGACGAGCGCCCCAGCGGGTATGGCACCACCGGCTTTGGCGTGCTGCGCTGAGGCCCGGCACGCTGCGGCCCCCACCCCATGACCGACACCCTGCGCCTCACTGAAGCCCTGATCGCCCGGCCTTCGGTCACACCGTCCGATGCCGGCTGCCAAGCCCTGATCGCCGAGCGGCTCACGCCCCTGGGTTTTGCCTGTGAGACGCTGGTCTTCGGCCCATCCGACTTTCGCGTCACCAACCTGTGGGCCAAGCGCGAGGGCCGCGCCGGCGGAGATGGCAAGCTGCTGGTGTTTGCCGGCCACACCGATGTGGTGCCCCCCGGGCCCCTGGAGCGCTGGCTCAGCGACCCTTTCACGCCCACCCACCGCGACGGCCTGCTGCATGGCCGCGGTGCCGCCGACATGAAGAGCTCGATCGCTGCGATGGTGGTGGCCGTGCAGGAGTTCGTGGCCGCCCACCCCGACCACCGTGGCTCCATCGCCTTCCTGATCACCAGCGACGAGGAAGGCCCGGCCAACGACGGGACCGTCAAAGTCTGCGACTGGCTGCGCGCGCGCGGCGAACGCCTGGACTACTGCATCGTCGGCGAACCCACCTCGGTCGAGCGCCTGGGCGACATGATCAAGAACGGCCGTCGCGGCTCGCTGTCGGGCCGGCTCACGGTCAAGGGCCTCCAGGGCCACATCGCCTACCCTCACCTGGCGCGCAACCCGGTGCACCAGGCCGCACCGGCCCTGGCCGAACTCGCGGCCATCGAATGGGATCACGGCAACGCCTACTTCCCGCCCACGAGTTGGCAGATCTCGAATCTGCACGCCGGCACCGGTGCCACCAATGTCATCCCCGGCGAGCTCGTCGTGGACTTCAATTTCCGCTACGGCACCGAATCCACCCCCGAAGGCCTGAAGGCCCGGGTGCACGAAGTGCTCGACCGCCACGGCCTGGAGTATGACCTCGCCTGGACGCTGGGCGGCCTGCCTTTCCTCACCGAGCCGGGCGACCTGAGCGAAGCCCTCGTGGCCGCCATTCGCACCGAGACCGGCCTCACGCCCGAGCTGTCCACCACGGGCGGCACCTCGGATGGCCGTTTCATCGCGCAGATCTGTCCCCAGGTGATCGAGTTCGGGCCGCGCAACGCCACCATCCACAAGATCAACGAAGGCGTGGAAGTGGCCCACCTCGAACCCCTGAAAAACATCTACCGCAAGACCCTGGAAGCACTGATCGCATGACGGTACTCGAGATGATCGAGCGCATGGCCGCCCGCCTCGACGAGGCGGGCGTTTCATTTGGGCATGGCACCACCAACGCCCGCGACGAGGCCGCCTGGCTCACGCTGTGGGCCCTGGGCCTGCCGCTGGACGACCTCGACAGCGTCGCGGCACGTGAGCTCGACCGCGCCGACCAGGCCCGCGTCAACGCCCTGATCGACGAGCGCATCACCAGCCGCGTGCCGGCGGCCTACCTCACGCAGGAGGCCTGGCTGCAAGGCGTGCGCTTCTACGTCGACGAGCGCGCCATCGTGCCGCGCTCGTTCATCGCCGAGCTGCTGGCCGATGGCAGCATCGACCCCTGGCTGGGTGAACACACCCGCGCAGTGCTCGACCTGTGCACCGGTAACGGCAGCCTGGCGGTGCTCACCGCCATGGCCTATCCGGACGTGCACGTGGATGCTGCCGACCTCAGTGAGGACGCCCTGGCGGTGGCGCGCATCAACGTCGAGCGCCATGGCCTGGCCGATCGCATCCGTCTCGTGCACAGCGACCTCTTCGAGGTCCTGCCCGGCCGCTACGACCTCATCCTGTGCAATCCGCCCTATGTGAACACGCTGTCGATGGCAGCCCTGCCGGCCGAATACCAGGCCGAGCCCGACCTGGCCCTGGCCGGCGGCGAGGATGGCATGGACCTGATCCGTCGCATCCTGCGCGAGGCCCCGGCCCACATGAACGACCACGCCGTGCTCGTGCTGGAGATCGGCCACGAGCGTGCCCATTTCGAGGCAGCCTTCCCCTTGCTCGAAGCCGTGTGGATCGACACCAGCGCCGGCCCCGACATGGTGGTGCTGCTCACACGCGAAGCCCTGGCCGCCCAGAGCCTGCCCTGATGATCCAGCTCAAGAACCTCACCCTGCGCCGCGGCACGAAGGTCGTGCTCGAAGGCGCCTGGCTCACCCTGAACCCCGGGGAAAAGGTGGGCCTGGTGGGCCGCAACGGCGCCGGCAAATCCTCGCTCTTCGCCCTGCTCACCGGCAGGCTGCAGGCCGATGCCGGCGATGCCGAGGTGCCCGCCCACTGGCAAGTGGCCGAAGTGGCCCAGGACATGCCCGAGACCGACGAGGGCGCCACCGACTTCGTGCTGGCCGGTGACCGCATGCTGCAGGCGGCACAGGCAGCGCTGGCCCAGGCCGAGGCCGCCGACGACGGCCTGGCCATCGCCGAGGCCCATCACCGCATCGAGCAGGCCGGTGGCTTCGACGCGCGTGCCCGCGCGCAAGCGCTGCTGCTGGGCCTGGGCTTCACCACCGGACAGCTCGATGCCCCGGTGAACAGCTTCTCGGGCGGCTGGCGCATGCGGTTGCAGCTGGCGCGCGCGCTGATGTGCCCGGCCGACCTGATGCTGCTGGACGAGCCCACCAACCACCTGGACCTCGATGCCCTGGTCTGGCTGGAAGCCTGGCTGCAGCGCTTCGAGGGAACGCTGATCGTCATCAGCCATGACCGTGAGTTCCTCGATGCGGTCACCCGGGTGACCGTGCACTTGGAAGACGCTCGCCTGACCCGCTACGGTGGCAACTACACCCGTTTCGAGGAGATGCGCGCCGAGCGCATGAGCCAGCAGCAGGCCGCCTTCGAGCGTCAGCAAGAGCGCATTGCGCAGCTCTCGCGCTTCATCGAGCGCTTCAAGGCCAAGGCCAGCAAGGCCCGCCAGGCGCAAAGCCGGGTCAAGGCGCTGGCGCGGATGGAAAAGCTCGCCCCGGTGCTCACCGCGGCCGATTTCCAGTTCGAGTTCCGCGAGCCGGCCCACCTGCCCAACCCCATGCTGGTGCTCGATGGTGCCGGCATGGGCTATCGCAACGCCGAGGGCGACACGCTCATCCTGCGCGACGTG
>NZ_JBKBVU010000325.1:0-2207 GCF_046289365.1 Caldimonas sp.
AGCTGTTCGGGGCGATGTCGGCCTCGCGCGCCACCTCGCGCAGGCTGAGGGTGGAGACGCTGCGGTGCGGCCCGAGCAGGCGCAGGGCGGCGGCGATCAGGTCCTCGCGGCTGATCTGCGGTTTGCGTCCGGGCTGGCCGGTGGCGGTGCGGGGCTGGGGCGGGCGCAGTGGGGTGGGCTGGGGCATGCAAAGGGCCGGGCCGGGACGTGGCGGCTGAACGGTAGCACCCCGGCCGGAGCTGGGCTTTGAACACCTGTATGCACAAGTGTATAGAATCGCCTGCGCCCCATCCCCGATGCTCCATCCCTGCATGAGTGCCACGCTGTCGCTTCCTCCCTTCCGCCCGGCCTGGCACTACTGGCGGGGCCTGCTGCAGCCGGGTTGGAGCCCGTATGGCAATACGGCACGGCTGCTGCGCCGCGCACCGGCCGCGGTGGATTCCGAGACCCTGTGGCTGAAGCCTTTCCGCCGCCTGCGCGACTGGCAGCCGGGACAGCACCTCACCCTGGGTTTCGAACTGGATGGCCGGCGCTTCCAGCGCAGCTTCACCTTGGTGAGCCTGCCCGGCGAACGCGAGCTCGCCATCACCGTGCGCCGGGTGGCGGGCGGGCGCTTCGCCGAGTGGCTGGCCCGGGCGCGGGATGGCGAGCGCCTGGCCATCAGCGAGCCCTGGGGCGGGCTCCGCTTCGCTCTGCCGCAGACCAGCCAGCGCCTGCTGATGGCCGCGGGAAGCGGCATCACCGCCGCCATGGCCCAGGTGCGCGCCGCCGCCGCCCGCGGCCAGCTCGCCGGCCTGGCGCTCGCCTACTGGGTGCGCGAGCGCGCCGAGGCCTGCTTCCTCGAGGAACTGCAGGCCCTGCAGGCACGCTTCCCGGATTTCCGCTTCCGCCTCTTCCTCACCGGCGATACGCCGCAGTCCGCCCACGAGACGGCCGGCCGGCTGGAGGCCGACCTGCTACCCGCGCTGCCGGCCAGCCCCGAGGGCGCCGAAGTGCTGGCCTGCGGCCCCACCGGCTTCGTGGCGCGGGTCGAGGCCCTGCTGCGCGGGGCGGCCGCGCGCATTGCCACCGAGAGCTTCACCCCGCCGGTGCTGCGGGTGCCGGACGTGCCGTCGGCCACGGTGTCGCTCCGGCTGGCACGCAGCGGCCGCACCCTGTCCATCCCCACCGGCACGCCGCTGCTGGCCGCGCTGGAGGCCGCCGGCCTCAACCCGCCGCACGGCTGCCGGCAGGGCCTGTGCGGGCGCTGCGTCTGCGCCAAGGCCGAGGGCGTGCATCTCGACCTGCGCGACGGCAGCCTGCACCCCGAGGCCAGCACGGCGCTGAAGCTCTGCATCAGCGCCGCGCGCACCGACCTTTCGATCGACCTTTGATTCTGCGACCCCGGAACCCGCCCTGCATGTCTGCTGCTGCCGCCACGCCCCTGCTCACCGGCGAACGCCTCGAGGCCTTCGGCGCCGAGCTCGACGCCCTGCGTGAGAAGCACGTTCGCGACCTCGGTGCTGCCGATGCCCGCTACATCCGCCGTGTGCGCCATGCGGTGCGCTGGAGCGAGGCCATCGGCCGGCTCGCGATCTATGGCGCGGCCCCGGCGCCCTGGATGCTCTGGCCGCTGTGGTGCTTCGGCGTGTTTGCGCTGGCGGTGTCGAAGATCCTCGACAATATGGAGCTCGGCCACAACGTCATCCATGGCCAGTACGACTGGATGAACGACCCGAGTCTGCAGGGCGATCGCTTCCAGTGGGACCACCTCTGCCCCACCGAGTGGTGGCGCGAGACCCACAACCACCGCCATCACCAGTGGACCAATGTGCGTGGCAAGGACGACGACGTAGGCTACGGCCTGCTGCGTATCTTCCCCGAGCAGCGCTGGACCCCCTTCGCGCTCGGCCAGCCGCTCTATGCCCTGGTACTGGCGGTGTTCTACCAGACCGGCATCGCCATCCAGAACCTCCAGCTTGGCAAATACCTCAAGGGCCGCCGGCCCTGGCGCGAGTTCTGGGTCGAAGCCCGGCCGCTGCTGCGCAAGCTGCCCTGGCAGGGCGGCAAGGACTACGTGGTCTTCCCGCTCCTGGCCGGCCCCTTCTTCCTGCCGGTGCTGCTGGGGAACATGGCCGCCAACCTCGCCCGCAATCTCTGGACCTTCGTGGTGATCTTCTGCGGCCACTTCACCCGCGATGCCATCACCTTCACCCCGGCGCAGGTGA
>NZ_JBKBVU010000326.1:0-2206 GCF_046289365.1 Caldimonas sp.
TTCTGAGATGGCCGAAGCTGGTAACACGATGTCCGTTGACGATTTTCTCAAATGGGTAACGAACGCCCAGCCTGGTGAATCGGTTGTCTACCGGACTGGGTTATCTTTCAGCAAGGAAGGTGGCAGGGCTATCGACTCTCTCGCCTTTGAGCGCGCATGCACATTGGCTCGCCCGCATGGCCAGGTTGAGCTGAAGCAGCGGCTTCTCAACCGCGACAGCAAGGGGATTGGCGTGTACCACTACATTGCGACGAAGCTTCGGTAGTTGCACAACCGGTAGGTGGTGCGATGAACCGCGTTGACTTGGGGCCACGCATCGGCTAGGAGTGGGCCTCGTTCGTTACCTTTCCTTTCCTCCCAACTTGGCCCCAGAACGGGGCCATTTTTTTAGTTGCGACAGGCGTGGTCACGATGTGCTGCGATCGTCGGAATCTCGGTACCTTTTTGTGTATTCGCGCGATGTCCTTGCCTCATCACGTATGGTCTGTTGAATGATCCTAAGATCCACGTGGATCTTATCTAGTATTTGTCCAAGTTCTGCTCGGGTAATGTAGTGCTTTGCGAAGTCAAACTGGCGGTCATCGACTTTCCTGACCCAATAAGATATCGCGCCCAGTGCGGTGCTAAATAACACCGTCATGATGGCGAAGAGCACTTCATACCCGATTTCCAGCACTTTACTCTCCCATCTGCGTTAGGGCGAGCGGTCCGACCACCCACAGACTGCCACCCCCACGGCGTTGTGGGAGTCTACCTGGCGCACGGTCTCGGCGGAATCAACGGTTGGGTCGGCGTGGATAGGTCGGAAGATCAGGCAGCCGTCACTGGCCGGGGGGGCGGTCGAACCGGCGCACGCTGTCAGGCCGAACGCCAGCCCGATGATCATCATCAACACCGCGACGCGCAGCCTGAGCCCGGTCCACATTTCGCACCGCCCTTTCGTTCTGGTGAGCGCGCTCGCGGTCCCGACCGGCCGCCTTGCCGCGGCTGTATATGCCCAGAAGCGCCAACAGGGCGGCGAAGATGCTGGCGAGCCACGCCTTCATAGCTGGTCGTTCTTGACTTGGTAGACGGCCGCGAGCGTTCCCACCGCGATCACAGCTTCGACGATCAGTTCGCTGTACATGTCGAGGTCAACGCCTGTGTGACGCGCCACCAGCATGAGGCCAATGCCTACGAATGCTGCAATGAGCTTCCTATACGGTGCTAGCGCCACGATCCGCCTCCTGTGCCACCCGCTCGATCTCGCGGGCGACCTCCCTATGCACTCGGCTGCGACGATACAGCCTCCACGCAACCAGCGCAAGAAAAATACCCAAACAGGCCAATGCCATGGCGATAGCCCATTCGTCAGTAGGCGCGGTTCCGGCTGCGCCCGCGCCACTTCCAGCAGACGCGGTGCCGGATGCCGTGGCACCAGCGGATTCCCTCTTCGCCACCGCGCTCTCGCGATCGGCTGCCGCCCGCAGGTCCCGTGTTGACGCCCCTGCCCACGCCATGCCGGTCGCCTTGATATGGCCGACTCGCCGGCCCCACCCCCGGCCGAATGTGCCCCAATGCGAAAGGCCCATCAGGAAGTCCAGCCGCAGGTCGCATATCTTCGCGACCATGTCCGGCTTGTTGGGGTGGGCGGCGGCCGCGGCAAGCGTCTGTGGACCCACAACGCCATCCTGGCGCGCTCCTACGGCCTCCTGTAGCCATCGGGCGCCCCTGGTGGTTCCGGAGTTCACCCCGGCATCGAACGTCGCCAGATCGGCCCCAGATGGCAGGTCGTCGCCGCGGACGCGGTCCCAGTACTGCTGCCGGTAGATCGGCCTCACCATATCAGGCGTGAGCGACCGCATCTCTCCCGGCATGGCCGGCCGGCCCACCCAGCTTTCCCATGTGCGCCTGGTGATGCCGAGGTTCGTTTCCCCGCCTGGGTCCTTTGGGTGGTTGACGTACCCACCCTCATGCCCCAGGACGATCTTGAGTGCACGGTCGAAGTTCTCAGCACTCATGCTGCACCCTCCATCGCGTCGAGATCGATCAGGCATAAGTAGCGCTGCCCGTAGTGATTGACTGGCGGTGCGAGGCGGATGGCGTGAACGCCGTGCCGGTCCAGGTGGCGGATCAAGCTGACGGCCATAAGAGCGACGCACCAACGCGCGAAGCCCATGCGCATTTCCTCGATTGCCGCCAAGCATAGCGCCTCGACGTGCCCCGG
>NZ_JBKBVU010000327.1:0-2204 GCF_046289365.1 Caldimonas sp.
GTGTGGTTCGGGCTGGGCATCGCCTCCAAGGTGGCGCTGGGCGTGACGCTGGTGTTCTTCATCGTCTTCTTCAACGTCTACCAGGGCGTGAAGGAGGTGAGTCCGGTGGTGCTGGCCAATGCCCGCATGCTGGGGGCCAACCAGAAGCAGTTGCTGCGCCATGTGTACCTGCCCAGCGCGACGAGCTGGGTCTTCAGCTCGCTGCACACCTCGGTCGGTCTGGCCTTCGTCGGCGCGGTGGTGGGCGAGTACCTCGGTTCGGCCCGCGGGGTGGGCTACCTCATCCTGCAGGCCGAAGGCAGCTTCGACATCAACACCGTGATGGCCGGCATCCTGGTGCTCACCGCCTTTGCGCTGGTGCTCGACGCCCTGGTGGGCGTGATCGAGAAGAAGCTGATGAAGTGGCAGCCCAAGAGCGGGGAGACGGAGAAGCTCTAGCCCTCCCGAGGCAATTCAAGGTGGATTAGCAAGTTTACGTTCCATGCATAAACTCTCTAATTCGTGTATATTTGCGCCATGGACCCCATCCGCAACCCCTTTGCGCCCGGGGCGGGCGCCCCCCCGCCGGAACTGGCAGGCCGCGATGCCTTGCGCCAGGAGGTGCACATTGCAATGGAGCGCGTGCGCCTGGGGCGGCCGGCCAAGAGCGTGATGCTCGTGGGCCTGCGCGGTGTGGGCAAGACGGTGCTGCTCGACCGCATGCGCGAGGACGCCGAGGCCGTAGGCATCCACACCATCCGCGTCGAAGCGCCCGAGGAGCGGTCCCTGCCGGCCCTGCTGGCGCCACAACTGCGCCAGGCCCTGCTGCGCCTGAGCGCGCTGGACAACGCCAAGGCCCTGGCCATCCGCGGCCTGCGTGCGCTGGCGGGGTTTGCCAGCAAGCTGAAGCTCACCTACAAGGACATCGAGGTGGGCCTGGACTACGAGCCCGAGCCCGGCCTGGCCGACAACGGTGATCTCGAGCAAGATCTGCTGGCCCTCATGGAGCAGGCCGGCCTGGCGGCCAAGGCCGCGGGCACAGCGCTGGCCCTGTTCATCGACGAACTGCAGTATGTCGAAGAAGCCCAGCTGGCCGCGCTGATCACCGCCTTGCATCGCACCTCGCAGCGCCAGCTCCCGGTGGTGCTGGTGGGGGCGGGCTTGCCGCAGTTGCGCGGCCGCATGGGCAATGCGAAGTCCTATGCCGAACGGATGTTCGACTTCCCCGAGATCGGGGCCCTGCCACCCGATGCGGCACGCCTGGCCATCGTCAAACCCATCGAGGACGAGGGCGCGGCCATCAGGCCCGACGCGGTGCAACGCATCTTGGACGTGACCCAGGGCTACGCCTACTTCCTGCAGACCTGGGGCAGCCATGCCTGGAATGCCGCCTCGCAATCGCCCATCACCCTGGCCGACGTGGAGCGGGCGTCCATCACAGCGCGGGCGGAGCTGGACGAGAGCTTCTTCCGCGTGCGCTTCGACCGCTGCACCCCAAAGGAAAAGCGCTACCTGCGCGCCATGGCTGAACTGGGGGCGGGGCCCCATCGTTCTGGCGACATTGCCGACACCCTGGGCGAGAAAGTCACGACGCTTGCGCCCGTGCGCAGCTCACTCATCAAGAAGGGCATGATCTGGAGTCCCAACCATGGCGACACGGCCTTCACCGTGCCGATGTTCGATCAGTTCATGAAGCGCATCATGCCGGGGGCCCACTGGCGCTGAGCGCCCGCCAGGCAAAAATGGGGCCGCAAGGCCCCTGGTGCGTTGGCGGGCACGGCGCTTACTTGCTGCCGAGCTCGCGCAGCGTCACCTGCCGGACCTTGCCGCCCTCGACCACGGCCACGTAGGTGTTCGCGATCGAGCCGCCCTTTTCGTCCACCCCCTCGATGTCGTTGGGGTTGTACTTGTCGGGCAGGGCCTTGAAGGCTTCGTTGAGCTTGGCCCGGATGGCCTTGGCATCGCTGACGGTGCCGGCCAGGCGCATGGCCTGCGCGGTGGCGTGCACGGCGGTGTAGTTCAGCGAGACCTCCGAGCTCGGATCGCGCCCCGGGTTGAGCTTGCGGAAGCGCTCGACGAAGTCACGGGCATGGGCTCGCGTGTCCTCCACCAGCGGCAGCACGCCGATCGAGCCTTCCAGCGGGCCATAGCCCCCCGTCACCTTCGCGATCTCGTCCATCTTGGCCTGGTCGATGATCACGAAGCCGCCCTTGAAGCCCAGCTCA
>NZ_JBKBVU010000098.1:0-11584 GCF_046289365.1 Caldimonas sp.
GCACCGCCGGCGCCGGCGATGAGGGCCTTGAGGCCGCGCGGCGCGGCCTGCTCGGCATAACGGAACATGTCGTCGGGCATGCGGTGGGCGGAAACCACCCGTGCCTCGTAAGGCACGCCGAAGTCGGCGAGAATCTGGGCGGCGTGCTGCATGACGTCCCAATCGCTGTTGGAACCCATGACCACACCGATGAGGGGCGAAGCGCTCGACAAGGATGGCTCCAGGCTGGGCAGAAACCGCGATTTTAGGCGGGGCTGGGAAAGGCCTGGCCCGACCCCATCTTTGCCCGGGCCGGTGCCCCGCCCCTTTTGAACGGCTTTGCCATGATCGACATCACCCTCCAGAACTTTGAAGCCGAGGTGCTGCAAGCCTCGGTGTCGCGTCCCGTGCTGCTCGACATCTGGGCGCCCTGGTGCGGCCCGTGCCGCACCTTGGGGCCCTTGCTCGAGAAGCTCGAAACCCAGTACGGCGGCCGCTTCGTGCTGGCCAAGCTCAATTCCGACGAGCAGCCCGAGATCGCCGGCCAGCTCTCGCAGATGTTCGGTGTGCGCTCCATCCCGTTTTGCGTGATGTTCCGCGACGGGCAGCCCGTCGACGGCTTCGTGGGGGCGTTGCCGCAGGCGCAGATCCAGCAGTTCTTGGACAAGCACGTGCCCAGCGATGCCGAGTTGCAGGCTGAGGAGGAGGCCGAGGCGGCCGTCGAGCTCGCCGCCGAGGGGAACACCGATGCGGCGCTGGAGAAGCTGCAGCAGGCCGTGGCCATCGACCCGGCCAACGACGTGGCGCGCTTCGACTACGTGAAGCTGCTGCTCGAACGGGGCCAGGTGGCCGAGGCGCGCGCCGCCTACGAGCCGGTGGCCTCCAAGGCGGCGGTGGACGCCCGCCTGGCCGCTCTGGGGCTGTACCTGGAGGCCTGCGAGCGCGCCCCGAAGGCCCGATCGACGCAGGACCTGGCTGCCGCGATCGCGGCCAACAAGCGCGACTTCGAGGCCCGCCACGAGTTGGCCCAGGTGCACTTTGCCGCCGGCCGGTTCACGCAGGCGATGGACGAGCTGCTCGAGATCCTGATGCGCGACAAGGCCTGGAACGAGGGTCTGGCGCGCAAGACCTATGTGGCCATTCTCGAGATGATGAGCAAGCCCGCGCCCAAGCCGGCCGCGGCCGAAGCCAAGGGCACGCTGGAGCTCACCGGCAAGACGACGGTGGCTGCGGCCGATCCGATTGTCGAGCAGTACCGCCGCAAGCTGTCGATGACGCTGTTCTGAGGACGCTCAGGCGCCGATCAGCCGGTCGCGTGCCTCGCGGTACTTGGCAGCGGTCTTCTCGATCACCTCGGCCGGCAGCGCCGGGGCGGGGGCCTGTTTGTTCCAGGGCCGGCCGTTCACCGTGGCCTGCTCCAGCCAGTCGCGCACGAACTGCTTGTCATAGCTCGGAGGGTTGGCGCCTTCGGCATAGCCTTCCACCGGCCAGAAGCGCGAGGAATCGGGCGTGAGCACCTCGTCCATCAGCGTGAGGGTGCCGTGCTCGTCCAGACCGAACTCGAACTTGGTGTCGGCGATGATGATGCCGCGCGACAGCGCATAGTCGGCCGCGGTGCGGTAGAGCTCGATGGACACCGCGCGCACGCGCTCGGCCAGGTCCCGCCCGATGATCTCGCCCATGCGATCGAAGGAGATGTTCTCGTCGTGCTCGCCGATCTCGGCCTTGGTGGCCGGGGTGAAAATGGGCTCGGGCAGCCGACTGGCGTTCTTCAGCCCGGCCGGCAGCTTCACGCCGCAGACTTCGCCGGTGTGCTGGTATTCCTTCCAGCCGCTGCCGGCCAGGTAGCCGCGCACCACGGCCTCCACCGGCAGGGGCTTGAGGCGCTTGACCAGCATCGCGCGGCCGCGCACCTGGGCACGTTCGGCCTCGGTCACCACGCTTTGCGGGTCGTCACCGGTGAGGTGGTTGGGCACGAGGTGGCCCAGCTTGTCGAACCAGAACAGCGCCACCTCGGTGAGCAGGGCCCCTTTGCCGGGGATGGGCTCGCCCATCACCACGTCGAAGGCCGAGAGCCGGTCGGTGGCGATCATCAGGATGCGGTCGGTGCCCACCGCGTAGTTGTCGCGCACCTTGCCGCGTGCGAGCAGGGGCAGGGAGGTGATCGAGGAGTGGAGCAGGGCGGCGGTCACGAAGGTCTCCGGAAAACAACGAGCCCGCTGGTCCAGCGGGCTCGGCAGGTGCGGATCGGGCCGCGGGTCTTACTGGACCACCTGGGCCAGTTCGCCGGCCGCGTAGCGGCGCGCCATCTCGGACAGGGCAATGGGCTTGATTTTACCGGCCTGGCCTTCGCAGCCGAACTGCAGGTAGCGCGCCTTGCAGACCTGCTTGGCCGCTTCGCGGGCAGGCTTCATCCACTCGCGCATGTCGAACTTGTCGGGGTTCTCGGCCAGGAACTTGCGCACCGCGCCGGTCATGGCCAGACGGATGTCGGTGTCGATGTTGATCTTGCGCACCCCATGCTTGATGGCTTCCTGGATTTCCTCGATGGGCACGCCGTAGGTCTCCTTCATCTTGCCGCCGTACTGGTTGATGATGGCCAGCAGTTCCTGCGGCACCGAGGACGAGCCGTGCATCACCAGGTGGGTGTTGGGAATGCGGGCGTGGATCTCCTTGACGCGCGAGATCGCCAGGATGTCGCCGGTGGGCTTGCGGGTGAACTTGTAGGCGCCGTGGCTGGTGCCGATGGCAATGGCCAGCGCATCGAGCTGGGTGGCCTTCACGAACCGGGCGGCCTCCTCGGGGTCGGTCAGCAAGGCGGAATGGTCGAGCTTGCCCTCGGCGCCGATGCCGTCTTCCTCGCCGGCCATGCCGGTCTCCAGCGAGCCCAGGCAGCCGAGCTCCCCCTCGACGGTGACGCCCACCTTGTGGGCCATCTCGACCACCTCGCGCGTGACCTTGACGTTGTAGTCGAAGGAGGCCGGGGTCTTGCCGTCTTCCATCAGCGAGCCGTCCATCATCACCGAGCCGAAGCCCAGCTCGATGGCGCCTTGGCAGACTTTGGGCGAGGTCCCGTGGTCCTGATGCATCACCAGCGGGATGTGCGGATAGGCCTCGACGGCCGCTTGGATCAGGTGCTTGATGAAGCTCTCGCCGGCGTACTTGCGGGCGCCGGCACTGGCCTGCAGGATCACCGGTGCGCCGACTTCGTCGGCGGCGGCCATCACGGCCTGCACCTGCTCGAGGTTGTTGACGTTGAAGGCCGGGATGCCGTAGTTGTTTTCGGCAGCATGGTCCAGCAGTTGACGCATCGAGACGAGTGGCATGGTGGGGCCTCTTGGGACGCTAGGAAGTCGGAGAAACGGAAATCGCCGGGCGGCGGCATGAAACCGCGTCGTAATCGTCCAGGATTCTACCGACCCCACTGGAGCGGGGCGCCCCTGCCCCCCTGGGACCGGGGAGGGATGCCGCAGTGCAGCATGGGGTTTCCGGGCCCGCAGTGGCGGTGTGCGGCCAGGCGCCCTAAAGTCGGGCCCTTTCCCCTTCACGCCACCGCTGACGCCGAGATGACCCGACGCGTGTTTCCCCCCATTTCCGCATTGCGCCGCAGTGTGGGGCTCGTCCTGGCCCTGGGCCTGCTGATGGCCTGTGCTGCGGCCCCGGCGCAAGTGACGCAGCGTCCCGATGGCCAGTGGCGCCACCTCATCGGGCTGGGCGCCAGCGTGGCCTCGGGCAACACGCGCACCACCAGTGTGAACCTCTCGCTGGACAGTGTGCGGGCCACCTACGAGGACAAATGGTCGCTGACGGGCAGCGCGCTGCAATCGCGCACCGAGGGCGACACGGCCGCGCAGCGCGCCGAGATCAAGACCCAGTACGACCGCGACCTGTCGTTGCTGTGGTTCGGCTACGGCAGCCTCGCGGCCTTGCATGACGAGGCGGCGAACATCGAGTCGCGCGCTTCGGTGGCCTCGGGGGTGGGCTATCACCTGCTGCGCACCGAGGACAGCTACTGGGATGTGTCTGCCGGCCTGGGCTACACGCGCGACCGCTTCGAGGCGGCCACAGTGATCGATGGCTTGAGCCGCCGCAGCCGCGACCGCCTGGAACTGGTGCTGGCCCAGGAATCCACCACCTATCTGTCCGACACCGCGCGCCTGAAGCAGCAGGCCCGGCTGCTGCCGAGCCTGCGTGAATCGGGGGAGTTTCGTGCCGAGCTGACGGCCAGCCTGGCGGTGGCCATCAATGCCCGGCTCAGCCTGACCGCCAGCCTCACCCATCGCCACGACACCCAGCCCGGCGCGGGCTTCAGCAAGTCGGACACGCTGTTCGTGACGGGCGTCTCGCTCGGCCTGGACTGATCCCAGGTCAGCCGCCCACGCGGCAGACCTTCAGCATGTTGGTGCCACCGGGGTAGCCCATCGGTTCACCGCAGGTGATGGCATAGGTGTCGCCCGGCTTGAGCACGCCGCGCTCGACCAGCAGGGCCTCGGCCTTGTGCAGGGCTTCGTCGCGGTCGTGGTAGGCCGGCATCAGCATCGGGCGCACGTTGCGGTACAAGGCCATCTTGCGCTGCGAGACGGGCTGTGAGGTCAGGCCGAAGATCGGCACGTGGATCTTGTGCCGGCTCATCCACAAGGCGGTGGAGCCCGATTCGGTCAGTGCGATGATGGCCTTGCACCCCAGGTGGTGGGCGGTGAAGAGCGCACCCATTGCGATGGCCTGGTCGATGCGGCCGAACTTCTTGTTGACGAAGTCCGAGTCGAGCTCGATCTCCTCGGCGCGCTCGGCCTCCAGCGCGATGAGCGCCATGTGCTCGATGGTCTCCACCGGGTACTTGCCCGCGGCGGTCTCGGCGCTGAGCATCACCGCATCGGTGCCGTCGAGCACGGCGTTGGCCACATCGCTGACCTCGGCGCGCGTGGGCACGGGGTTGACGATCATCGACTCCATCATCTGCGTGGCGGTGATGACCACCTTGTCCATCTCGCGTGCCAGGCGGATCATGCGCTTTTGCAGCGCCGGCACGGCCGCATTGCCCACCTCAACGGCCAGGTCGCCGCGCGCCACCATGATGCCGTCGCTGGCCTTGAGGATGCCCTCGAGCTGCGGGATGGCCTCGCTGCGCTCGATCTTGGCGATCAGCGCGGGCTTGTGCCGCCAGGGCTCGCCGGCCACGTTGGCGAGCTGGCGGGCCATTTCCATGTCGGTGGCACTCTTGGGGAAGCTCACCGCCAGGTATTCGCACTGGAAGCTCATCGCGGTGCGGATGTCTTCCATGTCCTTGGCTGTCAGTGCCGGAGCCGTGAGCCCACCGCCTTGCTTGTTGATGCCCTTGTTGTTCGACAGCTCGCCGCCGATCTTCACGCGGGTGAACACCGCATCGCCGGCCACGCGTTCGACGGTGAGCACGATCAGGCCGTCGTTGAGCAGCAGGGTGTCGCCCGGTTTCACGTCGCGCGGCAGTTCCTTGTAGTCCAGGCCCACGCGCTCGTGGTTGCCCAGGTCCGTCCAGCCCGCATCGAGGATGAAAGGCTGGCCGGGTTCGAGCAGGGTCTTGCCGCCCTCGAATTTGCCCACGCGGATCTTGGGGCCTTGGAGGTCGGCCATGATGGCCACGTCCTTGCCGGCGCGCTGGGCGGCCTCGCGCACCAGCGCGGCGCGTTCGATGTGGTCCTGCGCCGTGCCGTGCGAGAAGTTCAACCGCACCACATCGGCCCCGGCGCGGATCATGCGCTCCAGGATCTCGGGGGTGGACGAGGCGGGGCCCAGGGTGGCGACGATCTTGGTGGCGCGGTTCATGGCAGCGTGTCTCCGGTGAAGCTGTAACTTTATTCCATTTCGAGGGGCTTCAGAAGGCCTTCGGAGTTACAGCGCCGTCCCCGGCGTCATGGGCCATTCAACCCGCCGCGCGACGGGCCAGGATTTCAAAGGCCGGAAGCTGCTTGCCTTCGAGCACCTCCAGGAAGGCGCCGCCGCCGGTGGAGATGTAGCCCACGTCTTTCTCGATGCCGTATTTGGCGATGGCCGCCAGGGTGTCGCCGCCACCGGCGATCGAGAAGGCGCTCGATGCCGCGATCGCGCGGGCCAGGGTCTCGGTGCCCCGGGAGAAGGCCTCGAACTCGAACACGCCCACCGGGCCGTTCCAGACGATGGTGCCTGCGGCCCGGAGCTGCTCGGCCAGCATCGCAGCCGTCTTGGGGCCGATGTCGAGGATCAGGTCGTCCTCGGCCACGTCGGCGGCCGCCTTCACGGTGGCTGCCGCATCGGCCTTGAAGTCCTTGGCCACCACCACGTCCAACGGGATCGGCACGGCTGCGCCGCGGGCCTGCATCGCCTCCATCACGGCGCGGGCCTCGCCCACCAGGTCGGGTTCGGCCAGCGACTTGCCGATGGGCAGGCCGGCGGCCAGCATGAAGGTGTTGGCGATGCCGCCGCCCACGATGAGCTGATCGACGTTCTTGGCCAGGCTTTGCAGGATGGTGAGCTTGGTGCTGACCTTGGAGCCGGCCACGATGGCCACCAGCGGGCGCTTGGGGCTGGCCAGCGCGCGGGTGATCGCGTCGATCTCGGCGGCCAGCAAGGGGCCGGCGCAGGCCACCTTCGCGAACTGCGCGATGCCGTAGGTGGAGGCCTCGGCGCGGTGGGCGGTGCCGAAGGCGTCGTGTACGAAGATGTCGCACAGCGCGGCCATCTTGCGCGCCAGCGTCTCGTCGTTCTTCTTCTCGCCCTTGTTCAGACGGCAGTTCTCCAGCAGCACGACCTGGCCGGGCTGCACGTCCACGCCATCGACCCAGTTCGCACGCAACGGCACCTCGCGCCCCAGCAGCTCGCCCAGGCGCTGTGCCACCGGGGCGAGCGAGTCCTCGGGCTTGAACTCGCCTTCGGTGGGTCGGCCCAGATGCGAGGTCACCATCACGGCGGCTCCGGCCTGCAGGGCCATCTCGATGCAGGGCACCGAGGCGCGGATGCGGGTGTCTTCGGTGATGCGCCCGGCGTCGTCCAGCGGGACGTTGAGATCGGCGCGGATGAAGACGCGGCGCCCAGCCACCTGGCCTTGGGCGATCAGATCGGAGAAGCGAAGCACGTTCATGGCGAAAGGGTGGCAGTGGCAGCAAAGGAACCCGCGATTTTAGAGGGGCCGCCTCCACCCGATTCCCGGGGCCGGCGGCTTGTCATGCGTCAAATTCAGGTGTACAAGGACAGCAACGCTCGCTTCGTTCACATTGTTTGTGACGCAAGGAGGGCCCCATGCGCAGACGCATTTATTGGCTTCTGCCCGACTTGGCCAGTGCCAGGCGGACGATGGATGATCTTTTGCTCGCGCGCATCGCCGAGCCCCACATCCACTTCGTGGCACGGGAAGACGTCGACATGAGCGGCCTGCATGCAGCCAATGTGCTGCAGACCTCCGACGTGCTGCGCGCCGCCCAGCTCGGGCTGGTGATCGGGGGCGTGGTGGGCACGGTGGCGGGTCTGGCCGTGGCGATCTTCTTCCCCATCGTTGGCGATTCTCCGCAATGGGGTGTGGCGGCGGTGCTGGCGGTGCTTGGCGGATTGTTCGGCGCCTGGGCGGCCAGCATGATCGGCATCTCCGCGCCCAGCCACCGCCTCGAGCGCTTCCAGCCGGCCATCGAGCAGGGGCAGATCCTGCTGATGGTCGACGTGCCGCGCTCGCGCGTGGCCGAAATCGAGGCCCGGCTGCAGGCCCTGCATCCCGAGGCCCATCTCGAGGGCGTCGAGCCCAACATCCCGGCCTTTCCCTGAGTTCGCGGGCCCGGCCGGCGCAGGCATGCGCATGAGGAGGCAAGACCATGGAACTGCATCTGTCGACGTGGCGGGCGGGCTCGACCCGCCCGGACTGGACGGCCGCTGCCGTGTCGGGGCTGGCGGCCGGCGCCGTGCTGATGGTGCTTGAACTGTTCTGGGCCGCCAGCATGGGCGGCGACGGACCCTGGCGGCTGCCTCACATGGTGGCCGCCCTCGTTTTGGGGGCCGGCTGGCTGGACGCGGCCGCGGCGCAGGGCTACGCCTTCCACGCCGGCGTGGTGGCGGCCGCGCTGGTGGTGCATTACGCACTGGGCGTGCTGTTCGGCCGCGCTGGTGGTGCATTACGCACTGGGCGTGCTGTTCGGCCTGGCGCTGGGCGCACTGGTGTCCTGGCTGCGCCTGGACAGCCTGCTGGGTCGCATGGAGGCGCTCGGGGCCGCCTTCGGGGTGATGCTCTATCTCGTCAACTTCCATCTGCTGGCCCAGGTCTTCCCCTGGTTCCTGGAGCTGCGCGGCTGGGCGACCCTGATGGCGCACCTGGTGTTCGGCATCAGCGCAGCGCTGCTGTACTGGAAGCTCGCGCGGCGCGACGCCGCCTGATGTCGGGCGGGGCCGGTCTTGCGGGGAGGGCAGCATGGTCATCGCGGCTGTCCTGCTGTGCATCGTCCTGGGTTCGGTGGCCTTCCACCTGTTCACACCCTGGTGGACCACGCCGCTGGCCACCCATTGGGAGCGCATGGACGACACCCTGACCATCACGGTGGTCATCACGGGGGTCTTCTTCATCGCGATCAACATCTTCGTGGCCTACGCGATCTGGCGCTACCGCCATCGCGAGGGCCATCGCGCGGCCTATGAACCGGAAAACCATCGCCTGGAGCGCTGGCTGATCGGCATCACGACGGTCGGCATCGTGGGGCTGCTGGCACCGGGCCTGGTGGTCTACGCCGACTACGTGCGCGCGCCGCGCGATGCCCTGCAGCTCGAGGTGGTGGGCTACCAATGGCAGTGGCGCTTCCGCATGCCCGGGCCGACCGGTGAGTTCGGCGGCACCGACGTGCGCTTCGTCTCGCCGACCAACCCGCTGGGCCTGGATCCGCGCGACCCGGCCGGCCAGGACGACCTGATCATCGACGCGGGCGAGGTGGTGCTGCCCGTGAACCGTCCGGTCAAGGTGACGATGCGCTCGGTGGATGTGCTGCACGACTTCTACGTGCCGCAGTTCCGCGCGCGGATGAACCTCGTGCCCGGACAGGTCAGCAGCTTCTGGTTCACGCCCACGCGCACGGGCCGCTACGAGGCGATGTGCGCCCAGCTCTGCGGCCTGGGGCACTCGGCGATGCGCGGGCATGTGGTGGTGGTCGAGGAACCGCAGTTTCAGGCCTGGCTGGCCGGCCTGCCCAGTTTCGCCAGCACCCAGGCGCCGCCGTCCGTGTCAAGCGCCGACCCGGTGGCGCTCGGGCGCGCCCTGGCCCAGTCCAAGGGCTGTGTGGCCTGCCACAGCAGCGATGGCAGCGCGAGCGTGGGTCCCACCTGGAAGGGCCTGTACGGCAAGCTGGAGACGCTCAAGGACGGCCGGCAGGTGCGCGTGGACGAGCAGTTCCTGCGCGACTTCATCCGCGACCCGAAGGCCGTGGGCATCCAGGGCTTCCCGCCGGTGATGCCGCGCATCGAGCTCAGCGAGGACGAGCTCGACGCGCTGGTCGCGCACATCAAGTCCCTGGCCACCCCGTGAGGTCGCCCGATGAGCACGCAAGACACCGTCCACGACGCGCATCACGACGAGCACGAGCCCAAGAGTTTTTGGACACGCTACGTCTGGAGCCAGGACCACAAGGTCATTGCGATCCAGTACGGCTGCACGGCCATCTTCGTGGGCCTGGTGGGGCTCGTGCTGTCGCATCTGATGCGGCTGCAACTGGGCTTTCCCGGAACCTTCGAGTTCATCAACCCCGAGCGCTACTACCAGTTCGTCACGATGCACGGGATGATCATGGTGATCTACCTGCTCACCGCGCTCTTCCTCGGCGGCTTCGGCAACTACCTGATCCCCTTGATGGTGGGGGCCCGCGACATGGTCTTTCCCTACCTCAACATGCTGAGCTACTGGGTCTATCTGCTGTCGGTGATCGTGCTGCTGGCCAGCTTCTTCGTGCCGGGCGGGCCCACCGGCGCGGGCTGGACGCTCTATCCGCCGCAGGCCATCCTGCCCGGCACGCCGGGGCATGACTGGGGCATCATCCTGATGCTGGTTTCGCTGGTGATCTTCATCGTGGCGGCCACGATGGGCGGCCTCAACTATGTCACCACCGTGCTGCAGGCGCGCACGCGCGGCATGACCCTGCTGCGCATGCCGCTCACGGTGTGGGGCATCTTCGTGGCCACCATCCTGGCGCTGCTGGCCTTTCCGGCGCTGTTCGTCAGCGGCGTGATGATGCTGCTGGACAAGACCGTAGGCACCAGCTTCTTCATGCCGGCACTGGTGTCGCTGGGCCAGGCCACCGATTACAAGGGCGGCAGCCCGCTGCTCTTCCAGCACCTGTTCTGGTTCTTCGGTCACCCCGAGGTCTACATCGTCGCGCTGCCGGCCTTCGGCATCGTCTCCGACCTCATCAGTGTGCATGCACGCAAGGCCATCTTCGGCTACCGCACGATGGTGTGGGCCATCGTGATCATCGGTGGCCTGAGCTTCATCGTGTGGGCCCACCACATGTTCGTCAGCGGCATGAATCCCTACTTCGGCTTTTTCTTCGCCACCAGCACGCTGATCATCGCGGTGCCCACGGCCATCAAGGTCTACAACTGGGTGCTCACGCTGTGGCGCGGCGACATCCACCTGTCGGTGCCGATGCTGTTTTCGCTGGCCTTCCTGTGCACCTTCGTGATCGGCGGGCTCACGGGGCTGTTCCTGGGCAACGTCAGCGTCGACATCCCGCTGTCGGGCACCTATTTCGTCGTTGCGCACTTCCACATGGTGATGGGCGTGGCGCCCATCCTGGTGGTGTTCGGCGGCATCTACCACTGGTTTCCCAAGATCACCGGGCGCATGCTCGACGACCGCCTGGGCCACCTGCATTTCTGGGTGACCTTCCTCGGCACCTACGCGATCTACTTCCCGATGCACTACCTGGGCGTGCTGGGGATGCCCAGGCGCTATCACTCCTACGAGATCTACGACTTCATCCCCCCATCGGCCGATGCGCTCAACGTCTTCATCACGGTGGTGGCGATCTTCGTGGGCGTGGCGCAGCTCGTCTTCCTCTACAACCTGGGGTGGAGCGCCTTCAGGGGCCGCCGGGCCGACCCCAACCCCTGGCGGGCGGCCTCGCTGGAGTGGTTCACGCCCGACACGCCACCCCGCCACGGCAACTGGGGGCCGTCGCTGCCGGTGGTCTACCGCTGGGCCTATGCCTACAGCGTGCCGGGGGCACCGCGTGACTACATCGCCCAGACCGAACCGCCCGATGCCGGCGGCCTGGAACCCCAGCCTGCCGGCCCGACGGGCATCCGAGGAGCCTCCGCATGAACGCTGCCACTGCCTCCCTGGAGCCGTCTGCCGGCGTGCCTCGCGTCCAGGCCCTGGGCCTGGGGGTGTGGGTGATGATCGGCGTGGGCTGCGCCCTGTTCGGCCTGTTCCTGGCGGCCTACGTGATGCGCATGGACGGCGGGGACTGGACGCCGATCGCCTTGCCCTGGCAGTTGTGGCTGAGCACCGCACTGCTGGTGCTGGCCAGCGTCGCGCTGCACCGTGCCGCCGGCGCGGCCGGGGCCGCACAGGCCGAGGCGGCCCGCTCGGCCCTGTGGGCCGGGGGGGCCCTGGCCTTTGCCTTCCTGG
>NZ_JBKBVU010000099.1:0-11580 GCF_046289365.1 Caldimonas sp.
GAACGAGCGCCTGATGGACCTGACCCAGATCGTCGAGAAGCCCGCCCCCGAGAACGCACCCTCGCGCCTGGGGGTGGCGGGCCGCTATATCCTCACGCCGGGCATCTTTGAGGAGATCCGCCGCCAGCCGCGCGGCGTGGGCGGCGAGATCCAGCTCACCGACGGCATCAGCGGCCTGCTACGCCGCGAGAAGGTGTTCGCCTACCGCTATGAAGGCATCCGCTACGACTGCGGCAGCAAAGAAGGCTTCCTGCAGGCCACTGTCGAACTGGCGCTGCAGCATCCGGAACTGGGCGCGAGCTTCCGCACCTACCTGAAGGGCCTGGAGCTCTGACGGGCCCGGCCCCAATGCACAAGGGCTGCCGACGGGCAGCCCTTGTCACATGGCGGCCTGGCGGCTCAGCGGCGACGCAGCACGTGCACGAACTCCTTGTCCAGCGTCTGCTGTTCCACCAGCTCGTTGCCCGTCTGCTTGGCAAAGGCCTGGAAATCGCGGATCGAGCCCGGGTCGGTGGCCACCACCTTGAGCAGCTCGCCGCTGTGCATCTCCGTCAGGGCCTTCTTGGCCTTGAGGATGGGCAGGGGGCAGTTCAGCCCGCGGGTGTCGAGTTCCTTGTGGATGTCCATGGTCGATCCGAAACGAGTGACGCCATATTCTAGGGTTGATCGGCAGCCGTTGAGTTGTGCGTCCTTCGAACATGTAGGCCTGCGGGTTCAAGGTCTCACCGGGGTCGGTCGTCCAGCCAGCGCACGGGATGGCCCCGCGAGCGCAGCCAGTCGGCCAGGGCCTGGCCGGTGCCGGCCGGCCAGCACTTCACCGACTCGGGCGCCAGCAGCTTGTATTCGGCCAGCTCCGGCGACAGGACGATCTCGCCGCGCGCCAGGGCGTGGTAGGCGATGATGACCTGGTTCATGCGCTGGAAGTCGTAGGCGCCGATGATGGACAGTTGTGTGACCGTCAAGCCCGTCTCCTCGGCCACTTCGCGGGCGACGCCTTCCTGGGGGGTTTCGCCGGCTTCCATGAAGCCGGTGACCAGCCCGAAGAAGCGGCCCGGCCAGGCGGCGTTGCGCGCCAGCAGCAACTGCCCGCCGCGGTCTTCCAGCTCGATCACCGCAGCCAGCACCGGCGTGGGGTTGTTCCAATGCGTGAAGCCGCAGCCTGCACAGCGCAGACGCGATTTCTCGCCGCCGTCTTCCATCTGGGCCTGCCAGGCCAGCGGGGAGGCGCACTGCGGGCAGAATTTGTAGGTATAGGCCTGAATCGTCATCGTGCACCGTCGAATCGTGGAATCCCATCCTAGCGCCGAAGCCGGCCGGGCGCTGTCGCGTCCGGTGAGCAGCAACCAGGACGCCCCCCACCCCCGGCTGGACGAACTCGTGCGCCGCCATCTGGCCACCCCCTTTCGCAAGCCGCCGGCCCCCTACAGCGTGGCCGCCTTCGAGGCGGTCGCCCGGTGCCGTGAGGGCCGCCCGCTGGTGCTGGACAGCGCCTGCGGCACCGGCGAGAGCAGCGCCCGGCTGGCCTGGCGGCATCCGCAGGCCCTGGTGGTGGGCATCGATCAGTCGGCAAAGCGCCTGGAGCGAGGACAGCGCAAGCTGCGCACCGCGTGGCCCCCCAACCTGATGCTGCTGCGTGCCGATGTCGGCGACGTGTGGGCACTGATGGCCCAGGCCGGCTGGCGCCTGGCCGAGCACCATCTTCTATACCCCAACCCCTGGCCCAAAGCCGAGCATGTGATGCGCCGCTGGGGCACCCACCCGCGCCTGCCGGCCCTGCTGGCCTTGGGCGGGCGAATCGAGCTGCGCAGCAACTGGGCCGTCTATGCGCAGGAGTTCGCACGGGCGCTGCGCCTGGCCGGTCGGCAGGCCACGCTGGACGTGCCGGGGCCGGCCGAGCGGGCCGATCCGGTCTCGCCCTTCGAACGCAAGTACCGCGATGCCGGCCACACGCTGTGGCGGGTTCTCTCCCCCGAGGTTCAGGCCGGAAAGACGCCCGTGGACAGGTAGCGGTCGCCGCGGTCGCACACCACGAAGACGATGGTGGCGTTTTCGACCTGCTGGGCGATCTGCAGCGCCACCCAGCAAGCCCCGGCAGCAGAGATGCCCCCGAACAGGCCTTCCTCGCGCGCCAGGCGGCGGGCCATGTCCTCGGCGTCGGCCTGGCTCACGTAGATCAGCTCGTCCACGGCGCTGGGGTCGTAGATTTTCGGCAGGTACTCCTGCGGCCACTTGCGGATGCCCGGGATGCGGGACCCCTCGCTGGGCTGGGCCCCGATGATGCGCACGGCCGGGTTCTTCTCCTTCAGGTAGCGCGACACGCCGGTGATGGTGCCGGTGGTGCCCATGGCGCTGACGAAGTGCGTGACGCGCCCTTCGGTGTCCTCCCAGATCTCCGGGCCGGTGGTCTCGTAGTGGATGCGCGGGTTGTCGGCGTTGGCGAACTGGTCGAGCACCACGCCCTTGCCCTCGCGCTGCATCTGCTCGGCCAGGTCGCGGGCGTATTCCATGCCGCCAGCCTTGGGCGTGAGGATGAGCTCGGCCCCGAAGGCTTTCATCGTCTGCGCCCGCTCGATGGACAGGTCCTCCGGCATGATCAGCAGCATGCGGTAGCCGCGGATGGCCGCAGCCATCGCCAGCGCGATGCCGGTGTTGCCCGAGGTGGCTTCGATCAGGGTGTCGCCGGGACGGATCTGGCCGCGCTCCTCGGCGCGACGGATCATGCTGATGGCCGGACGATCCTTCACCGAGCCGGCCGGGTTGTTGCCTTCGAGCTTGCCGAGGATCACGTTGCCGCGGCGCTCGTTGTCCGCGCCGGGCAGGCGCTGCAGTCTCACCAGCGGCGTGCGGCCGATCGCGTCTTCCAGGGTCTTGTAAGTGGGCATGGCAGGGAACTCTCCTGCCGCCATTGTGGCAGGCCAGCCGCGGCCCTCGCGGTCCATGACATAATCGCCCCTCTTCCAGCACCCTGCCCGGGTGGCGAAACTGGTAGACGCAGCAGACTCAAAATCTGCCGGTGGCAACACCGTGCCGGTTCGATTCCGGCCCCGGGCACCACTGCACAGCAGCGAACGGGCGCTGACGTGTATTGCACGTTCGCTGCGCAGCCCCTTGCGCTGCCAGGCGGCCCCGCCCGGCCCGCTGCTCACCCCGACCGGGCCAGGTCCCCCGGTGGCGTCTCCCGCTTGGGTGGCGTGCAGGGATGGCCGTCGATCCAGGGCCACAACGTCGGCAGCAGCGACTTGAGCAACTGCGTGGGCAAGGCGCTGGTGAAGCGGTAGCGCTCGGCGTCGGGGCCGGCCACATAGACCATCAGCACACCATGGTGGCGCTCGCCCAGCACAAAGGCGAAACTGGCCGAGCGGTTGAGCACCTGCGAGGCCAGCACCCGGCCGTCGCGGCCCTGCACGGTGTAGCGGTGGTCGCCGGTGCCGGTCTTGCCGCCCAGTTCCACCGCCCGTCCATCGGCGCTGCGCACGCTGCCCAGCAGCCGCCGCGCGGTGCCCTGGGCCACCACGTCCACCAGGGCCCGGCGCGCAACGCGCGCCACCTCGGCCGGCAGCACGCGCTCGGGCGCGGCCGGCTGACGGGTCAGGTGGGTTTCGTACGGCGTGCCCCGCCCGAACTGCAAGCCCTCGATGCGCACCGTCGGCAGTCGCAGGCCTTCGTGGGCGATCACGCCCATCAACTCGGCCAAGGCCGCTGGCCGATCCCCCGAGGCCCCCAGGGCGCTTGCATACGAGGGCGTGAGGGTGTCGAAGGGATAGCCCAGCCGCTGCCAGCGGCGGTGCAGCTCGGCAAAAGCGGCCTGCTCCATCACCTGGCGGATGCGCTGGTCTTGCGCAGCCTTGTGGCGTGTGCGAAAGAGCCAGTCGTAGGACTCCAGCCGGGCCGCTTGGCCGGCGGCCAGCAGCTCGCGCAGGCTGGTCGCGGGATGGGCGCGCAACCGGGCCGCCACCCACAGCTCCAGCGGGTGCACGCCGGCGAGGTGGGCGCGGTCGGACAGCGACAGCCGGCCAGGGGCGGCCTGTTCGTGCAGGCGCTGCAACACCGCCGGCGGCACCGCCTCGCCCCCGCGATGGCGGGCCAGGAAATCGGCGAGCCCGGTCACGCCTGCCTGGGGTTCCAAACCGTAGTAAAGCGCGGCCAGGCGCTGCAGCGTGGCCGCTCGCCCGCCCACGAGCTGGCGCTCGACCTCCTCGGGCGAACGTTCCCGCAGCGCGGCGTGGAAGCGCACGATGAACTGCCGCCCCTCCTGGTCGGCGAATCGTTCGAGCCAGCGCTGCCGGGCAGGGTGGGCCGGGTCGTCGAACAGGCGGGGGTCGAAGTCCGGCTGCTGGTGCACGAGATGCTGCACGACGTCACGCATGAGCCGGATGAAGACCAGGTTGACCGAGCGGCGGAAGGCTTCGCGCACCGTCATCGTGCGGTGATCGTCCTCGGCATCGAAATTGCCGAAGCGGTGCAGGCCCCCGCCGGTGAAGAAGGTTTCGGCCGGGCTGGCCGTGTAGCGCCGCTCCATCGCGGCCTCGAGCAGGGCCTCCAGGCTGCGATCCTCGGTGCGCAGCAGGTGCTCGCGCACCCAGCGCGCCAAGGTGTCGCCCGGGGCCGGTTGCAGCGCGGCCAGCGCAGCCGCGTCCAGGCCAGCCCAGCGCTCATGCAATTGCGCCACCACTTCGAGATAGCTCACGAGCGTGCGCAGCTTGGCAGTCGAGCCCATGTCGAGCCGGGCACCTTCGTTCAGATCGAAGGGTTGGTCGAAGTTGTCCGTCTGCACGCGCACACGGCTGACTTGGCCGTCGCGCTCGAAGAGCGTGAAGCTGTAGCGCAGGGGTGCCGGATCGTCGCCCTCGCCCAGCAGGCGGTGTCCCACCAGGCCCGCCGAGCGCACGCCCTCGGGCGTGCGCAGCCTCAGCAGCGCCTCGGTGACCGCCCGCTGGGCCCGGGCGTCGAGCGTGCTGTCCACCACCAGGTCCAGACGGTCCAGGTCGTAGCTGCGCGACACGCCCAGCAGGCTCGACAGGCGCGTGCGCGCGGCGCTGGCCGCCTTGCGCTCGACGAAGCTGCCCAGGGACGGCACGGTCTGCTGCGGCAGCAGCTCCAGCGGCAGCGGCAGGGCGGCATCGCGCAAGGCCATGGGAATGACCCCGTCACGGGCGAGCAGGCGCAAGTGGCTGTCGGTGAGCTCGCGCAGCCCGGGCGCGCGCTCGGCCAGGTAATGCGAGGGCCGGCGCTGCGCGACGATGAGCGACAGCGCCTGCTTGTAGGCCAGGGCCTGCTCACGCAGCAGCACCTCGCGGAAGGCCCGGGCCCGGCTGGCTGCGGGCGGCGCAGCTCTGACCTCGCCATCCACCAGGGTCGACAGCAGACGGTTGACCTCGTCGAAATCGCGGCCATACCAGGCCCACAGGCCCTCGCCCAGGCCGTGCACCTCGCCGAAGCCCACCTGGGCAGCCAGCGGCACGGTGTTGAGATAGTCCAGCAGGATCTGCTGTCGGCGCGCCAGGGTGTGTTCGCCGTGCAGGTAGGCCCGCAGCGAGGCCGAGGCCACCTGCCGCAGCTTCTCGCCCACCGAGTCGGTGCGGCCCTGGGGGGAATGGCGGTACTTCTCGATCTGCGTGGCCAGGGTGCTGCCGCCGGCGGCGGACTGGCCCGGGTCCACGGTGCGGCGGGCCTGTTCGAGCACGGCCTTGCCGAGCCGGTCCCATTCGATCGCAGGATTCAGGTGCACCCGCGTGGGGTCGAGCAACTCGCGGTTCTCGATGTAGAGCAGGCTGTCGGCAAGCACACGGGGGACGGCCTGCACATCGGGGTAGACCTGCCGGGGATGCAGGCTGGCCGACAGGGTCTCGCCACGGCAGTCGAGCACCTGCAGGCCCGCCTGGCTTTTTTCGGGGTAGATCGTGAACAGGCCACGGTCATGCAGCTCGATGAGTTTGGGCGACCAGCGGGCTTGGGCCTGCACCTCGAAGCCGCGGGCGGACAGGCGCTCGATCATCGCCGGCAATCCGTGGTAGCCCAGGCGCAGGTCGTAGGGCCCGTCCGCGGGAAAGCGGATGGCCTGGCTGCGGCCTGGCTGCACCGAGACATGCAACTGGGCGGCCAGGTCGGCCAGCCAGCGGGCCTGAACGCGCGAGGTTTGCATCTCCTGCGTCACGCCGCGCCAGGCCACGACGACCACCAGGCCAATCAACCCTGCGACGGCCAAACGCCAGCCCCAGGGCGCTAGGCCCGCTGACTGAAGGCGCTGCACGGCACGCGCAGGCATCGAGGCTCCCCGTCACGCTATGTCGGCTCTCACAACGATAGCGCGAAATGGGGCCGCCCGGAGCCCATCGCAGTCCTGCCCCCTCGGCTCCAGGGGGGCATCGACCGCAAATCCGCCAGGCCAAGGCCCCTGGAGGCATACTGAATTGCTGTGCAGCACCGGCCCCGGTGCCGCTGGCCCGCCTTCGGCACGGCATGTCAAGCCGCACCGCAGGGCCTTCGCAGACCGACCGCGGCAAGGGGCTGCCGCTATGATCCCGGGCACCGCATCCGAAACGCCCAAGCCTCATGCCCCCACTGCCCCCCGTCACCAAGGTGCTGCTCCTGGCCAACGTGGCCGCCTTCTCGATCGACATGCTGCTGGGCCTGATGCTGACGCGCGTGTTCGCGCTGTGGCCGGTTCTCAGCGACTTTTTCATGCCCTGGCAGGTCGTGACCTATGCCTTCTTGCACGGCGGCATCGGCCACCTGTTCTTCAACATGTTGGGCCTGTGGATGTTCGGCAGCGAGCTCGAACGCCTGTGGGGGCAGCGCCGCTATCTGCAGTTCCTGCTGGCCAGCGTGCTGGCCGCTGCGGTGCTGCAGCTCGTGGTCACCTACCTCGCCGGCGCACGCTACCCCACAGTGGGGGCCTCCGGCGGGCTGTTCGGGCTGCTGCTGGCCTTCGGCATGCTGTTTCCCAATCGCATCATCGTTCCGCTGTTCCCGCCGATCCCGATGAAGGCCAAGTACTTCGTCGCTCTGTTCGGTGCGCTGGAGCTCGTCTTCGGCATGTCGGGCACGGCCTCGGGCATCGCCCACTTCGCCCACCTGGGCGGCATGCTGGGCGGCTTCCTGATGATCCAGTACTGGCGCGGCAAGCCGCCCTTCCGGGGACGCCGGCGCTTCTGACCGCCCCGGCGGCGCAATGCCCCTGCGCCGGGCGGGGTCGCGTGAAAGCGCGATGCTGCGGCGGTGCATGCTTCGGCGCGGAGGTCTGCCATGGCACCCCTGTCCCTGATCGGCCGCCTGGTCTGGCCGCAGTGCCTGGGCCTGCGGGTGCGCGCGGCCCGCGGGTGTTCACGGTCGGGCTGGTGTCGATGGATCGCATGAAGCATCTGCGTGCGGCCCCAGGCATCTGACTCAGGCCAGCAGCCCCTCGCGCACCGTCGGGTAGCGCAGACGCAGGCGCAGCTCACGCAGCAGCCGGCCGTTCTTCAGCCGGCGCGACTCGCTCATGAAGGACAGCAGGGTGGGCGCGAGCTGCTCGCGCGCCTGGACCCCGCCGATGCGCGGTGGGCGCGGCAGGCCGCACAGGTCGGCGGCCAGGTCGAAGTAATCACCCATCTTCAGCTCGGTGTGGTCGCTCACGTGCACCACACGCTGCGGCTTGCCGCGCGCGATCGCGGCCACGCAGGCGCGGGCCAGGTCGTCGGCATGGATGTGGTTGGTGTAGACGTCGTCCTCGGCCCGCAGCACCGGCGTGCCGCGCAGCAGGCGTTCGCGCGGATGCCCTCCCGGGCGGTCAGCCGCGTAGATGCCGGGGATGCGCAGGATGGACACGCGCACGCCGAAGGCCCGCCCGAACCATCGCACACGGGCCTCGGCATCGACGCGGCGCCGGGCGCGGTCCGAGCGCGGCGCCACCGGGCGGGTCTCGTCGAAACGCGCCCCCTGCGCATCGCCATAGACGCCGGTGGTGCTGGCATAGACGAGGCAGCGCGGGACGCCGCGGCGGGCCAGGGCCTGCAGCAAGGCGGCGGTGCGTGGGTCGCCCCCCCCCTGGCCGGGCGGCGGCGCCAGATGCAGCACCGCATCGGCCAGGCCGGCCAGGCGGGTCAGGCTGGCCGGCTCGTCCAGGTTGGCCACGAGGGGCACCGCGCCAGCCGCGCGCAACTCGGCCACCCGGCCGGGCTGCGAGGTCAGGGCCAGCACCTTCCAGCGCGGCACCAGCAGGCGCACCACCCGCAGGCCCACATCGCCGCAGCCGACGATGAGCAGGCGCGGACGGCGTCGCAGGACAGCGGGGGCGGGCGAGGTCTGAAGCATGGCGCACAGGCCGGCCGGCGGCCCGCAAAGGGGCTTTGCACCAGCGGGCAAAATATGAGGTTTCGCAGTTTACGAGGCTTGCCATGACCTTCACCGTGACCGTGCAGCCCAGCGGCCACACCTTCACCGTCGAGCGCGACGAGGCCGTGCTCGCCGCTGCCATCCGCCAGAGCGTGGGCCTGCCCTATGGCTGCAAGGACGGCGCCTGCGGCTCGTGCAAGAGCCGCCTGAAGGACGGGCGCGTGATCCACGGCGCCCACCAGCTCAAGGCCCTGAGCCCGGCCGAGGAGGAGGCCGGCTACATCCTCACCTGCTGCGCCACGCCGCAGACCGACCTGGTGATCGAGTCGCGCGAGGTGGTCGCTGCCGGCCAGTTCCCGATCAAGAAGATGCCCTGCCGCGTCAGCAGCATCGACAGGCCCGCCCCCGACGTGGCGGTGCTCAAGCTGCAGCTTCCGGCCAACGACCGGCTGCAGTACCACGCGGGCCAGTACATAGAGTTCATCTTGCGCGACGGTGCACGCCGCAGCTATTCGATGGCCAACGCGCCGCACACGCAGGAAGCCCAGCCCGGCATCGAACTGCACATCCGCCACATGCCCGGCGGCAAGTTCACCGACCACGTCTTCGGCGCGATGAAGGAAAAGGAGATCCTGCGCATGGAGGGGCCCTTCGGCAGCTTCTTCCTGCGCGAGGACAGCGACAAGCCCATCGTGCTGCTGGCCTCGGGCACCGGCTTTGCGCCGATCAAGGCCATCCTCGAACACATGGAGTTCAAGGCCCTCGCACGGCCCACGGTGCTGTACTGGGGCTGCCGCAGCCGTGCCGACCTGTACCTGCACGAATGGGCGCAGGCCGCCGCCGCTCGCCTGCCCTGGCTGGGCTACGTGCCCGTGCTGTCCGAGCCCAAAGCCGAGGACGGGTGGAGCGGCCGCACCGGATTCGTACACCAGGCCGTGATGGCCGACCTGCCTGACCTGTCGGGCCACCAGGTCTATGCCTGCGGCGCGCCCGTCATGGTCGAGTCGGCCCGGCGTGACTTCGTCGCGCATTGCGGATTGCCCGAGGAGGAGTTCTACGCCGACGCCTTCACCTCTGAAGCCGACAAGCACTGAAGACCGAACATCCCAACCAGCCGACGAGGAGACACACATGAAGCGCCGCCATTGGTTGCTCGCCCACGCCGCCGTGGCCACCACGCTCGCCCTGCCCGGCCTGGCCCAGGCCCAGGCCCGCACCGTGCGCCTGGTGGTGCCCTACCCGGCCGGCGGGCCGCTGGACACCATTGCGCGGCTGTTGGCGGAAAAAGCCAAAGACAGCCTCGGCCCGGTGGTCGTGGAAAACCGTGCCGGCGCCGGCGGCAACCTCGGCGCCGACCATGTCGCCAAGGCCGCGCCGGACGGCCACACCCTGGTGATGGGGGCGGTGGCCACGCATGCCATCAACCCTTGGCTCTATGCCCGCATCCCCTACGACCCGATCCGCGACTTCGCGCCGATCACGCTGGTGGCCCGTGTGCCCAACGTGCTGGTGATGAACGTCGAGACCGCGCAGCGCCTGAAGATCGACAGCGTTGCCGACCTGATCGCCTACGCCCGCGCCCATCCCGGGCGGCTGAACTACGGCTCGGGCGGCAACGGCAGTGCCGGGCACCTGGCCGGCGAGATGTTCAAGGCCCAGGCCCGGGTGAGCATGGTGCACATCCCCTATGCCGGCGCCGCGCCGGCCCAGCTCGGCCTGCTGGCCGGTCAGGTGGACCTGAACTTCGACAACCTCGCCGCCGCCTCGGCCAACATCCGCGCCGGACGACTCAAGGCCCTGGCCGTGACCACGGCGCAGCGCTCCAGCGCGATGCCCGAGCTGCCCACCATCGCCGAGTCGGGCCTGAGCGGCTTTGCGATCGACACCTGGTTCGGGCTGTTCGCCCCCGGTGGCACGCCGGCCGATGTGGTGCAGCGGCTCCACGACGTCTTCGTCAAAGCCCTGCAGGACCCCGACGTGAAAGCCCGCTTCGCCCAGTTGATGGCCGAGCCCTCGCCCACCACGCCCGCGCAGTTCGGGGCCTTCGTCAAGGCGGAGCTTGCGAAGTACGAGAAGCTCGTCAAGGCCAGCGGCGCCTCGCTGCACTGAGCCTGCCGCGTCGGGCCCCAGGCATGAACCTGCGCGACCTCGACCTCAACCTGCTGCGCATCTTCGATGCGGTCTACCAGCAGCGCAGCGTGAGCCGCGCGGCCGAGGTGCTGGGCCTGTCGCAGCCGGCCGTCAGCCATGGCGTCACCCGGTTGCGCCTGTTGCTGGGCGATGCGCTCTTCGTGCGGGTGTCGGGCGGTGTGGCCCCCACGGCCAAGGCCGACGCCCTGTCCGATGCCGTGCGCCATGCCCTGCACCTGATCGAGGAGGCCCTGCACGCCAGCGGCGGCTTCGATCCGGCCCGAGCCCGCAAGACCTTCCGCATCCACATGAGCGACATCGGCGAAGGGGTCTTCCTGCCCGCGTTGATGCATGCCGTGCGCCGCGCCGCGCCGCAGGTGCGCATCGAGACCCATCAGCTCGAGCACGGTCAGATCCAGGATGCGCTGGACACCGGCAAGATCGACCTGGCCTTCGGCTACCTGCCCGGGGTGGACGCCACCGAACGCTGCGAGCTGCTGCACGAGAAGTACGTGGTGCTCACCCGCGCCGACCACCCGCTGCTGCACGAGGCGCCCACACGCGAATGGCTGGCGCGGCTGGACTACATCGTGGTGCGCCAGCACACCGAGACCTCGCGCGTGCTGCACACGCTGGCCCTGCAGGACCGCATCCGCCTGAGCATCCCGCACTTCATGGTGATTCCGTCGATCG
The DNA here is from genome assembly GCF_046289365.1 of Caldimonas sp. NCBI lineage: Bacteria > Pseudomonadati > Pseudomonadota > Betaproteobacteria > Burkholderiales > Sphaerotilaceae > Caldimonas > Caldimonas sp. The sequence continues at coordinate 11,137 of NZ_JBKBVU010000099.1, forward strand.
TGCGCGAGACCGACCTGGCGGTCATCGTGCCGCGCCGCACCGCCCTCACCTTCGCGCGCGGCGGCACGCTGGGCGTGGTGGAACCCGAGGTGGACCTGCCCGACTTCACCGTGGCCTTGCACTGGAGCCGCCGCTTCCACAACGACCCGGGCAACCGCTGGCTGCGCGAGCTCGCGATCGAATTGTTCGGCGAACTCGACGGGCGCACACCGCGGGCCCCCACCTTCGTGGAGCCCTCCGCGGCGGCCTGACCCAGCCTGCTGAGGCTAGCGCGAAGCCGCTGCCGGCGCGCGCACGGCGGGTGCAGCGGCCGAGGCCGCAGGCTCGGCGACGGGGAGTGACGCGGCCTCGTCCACACTGGAGGGCAGCTGCGCCGACGGCAGCCCCGGGCCCGGAAGAGGGCCCGAAGGAGCTGGAGGCTCCAGGAACCACACCCCGATGAAC
>NZ_JBKBVU010000328.1:0-2192 GCF_046289365.1 Caldimonas sp.
TGCTTCGCACACCGTGTTGCCGCAGGCCGAGAACCAACGGTGAGCTAAGCATGTAGGGCCGGGCATGGAGTGCCTTCGGACGGGGGTTCAACTCCCCCCACCTCCACCATACACAAGGGCTCGGATAGTCTCCGGGCCCTTTTTCTTGCCCGAAATCCCCGCACCACGCGGGGTTCCGGCCGTCTGTGCTGCGGGTGGCCTGCTGCCGAAACGCCCGAAATCGGCCACTTTCTCGGCCGGAGCTGTCTCTGTTCTCCGTTTGGCCTGCGGGTAGGCGCAGATGGTGGTCTAGTAAAATCAACAACTTACGCGCGTCGGTTCATCGTCAACCAAGGCCGCCGGTCACCACCGCAACTAGACAGCGTGCGTCATTTGTACTAACATTGCGGCAGTTGATCTAACAAAAGAGGTGCTGCCATGACTGCCGTTGCATCGTCGCCTTCTGCCCGCTCCGCCCGACTCGGGCTGCGCGCCACCCCCGAACAAGAGGCGGTGCTGCGCCGTGCCGCCGAAGTGGCCCACAAGTCGCTGACCGACTTCATCCTCGACAGCGCTTGCCTGGCCGCCGAGCAGACCCTGCTGGACCAACGATTGTTCATGGTTTCGGGCAGCCAGTATCAGGCCCTGATGGATCTGCTGGAGCGCCCCGAGCAGGCCAACGACGGCTTGCGTGACCTCTTCGCTCGCAAGGCGCCCTGGGACACGAAGTGACGTTGCGCGCACCGGAGCCGCTGGCCGCGCAGCATCGGCTGGAGGGTTTTGATTGCGGCAAGCCCGCGCTGAATGACTGGCTGTTGCGCCACGCCCGCCAGGCGCAGGGCAGCGGCTCGGCCAAGACCTTCGTCGTGGCCGACGATGAAGACCGCGTCGTGGGCTACTTCAGCCTGACGGTGGGTCAGGTGGACACACTGGAAGCGCCGGAGCGCATCCGCAAGGGCATGGGACAGTACCCGGTGCCGGTGGTGATTCTGGCCCGGCTTGCCGTGTCACGCGAGCACCAGGGCCTCGGGATCGGCGTCGGGATGCTTCAGGATGCGATTCGCCGCACGATGCTGATTGCCGAACAGGCCGGTATTCGGGCTATGTTGACCCACCCCATCGATGAAGAAGCGGCGAGGTTCTACACCCGGTTCGGGTTCATCGCCTCGCCGTTGCGAGAGCAACAATTGCTGCTGCTCTTGAAGGATGCCCGTCGCTGGGTTCGTTGAGTCACACCCTCACGCATCGAACCGTGCCACCACCTCCCGCTGCGCGACCCAGTCGGTCGGCAGCGGGTTGCGCTGGAACCACAGCAGGCTCATGCAGCGCGGCTGCTTGCCCGCCAGGATGGCCTGGATGAGGGCGGGCTCGAGCAGCGTCAGCCGCAGCAGTTCGTTGACCGTGGAGTGGTGCAAGCCTTCGCGTCGGGCGATCTCGCTGCCGCTGGCCACCACGCCCTCGTCGAGCAGGTGCTGCCAGTAGAAAGCCCGGGTCAGTGCCACCAGCAAGGGCTGATCCAGCGTGCGGGCCGTCGTGCCCGGCGCCTCGGCCGCCCCATCGGGCCGCACCACGACCGTGCGGGCGCCGCGCTTTTTGATCTTCCACGGGATGAAGGTGCTCAGCCTGACCTGTCCATCCTCGCGGCGCTCGCGGAGCACCGGGGCGCCGGTGGCCTGAACGCGTGCCTTCATGCGGCGGCCTCCAGTTCCTGCAGCTCCGCACCGATGGTGCCGGGCATCAGCTCGGCGGCCAGTTCCCGCCAGCCCTGGTCGCGCCAGACGATCTCCAGCCCCTCATCGGCCACGATCACCCGCTCGATCAGCAACTGCGCCAGGCGGCACTGCTCGGCAGGGAACAAGTGCTGCCACAGATTGGCGAGGTTGCGCATCGGCAGCACGACCTCAGGCTCTGACAGATCGGGACGGATGGCCCGGACCCGTTCCCACACCGCCTGCACCGTGTGCGGTGCCGACAGCGCCGCCACGATCTGCTGCGTGACCAGTTCTTCTATCGGCCCCGCTGGCAACGGGCCGCGTGGACTGGCCCAGGCACCGAAGCGCCGGTGTTGGAGCGGCGTGTAGTAGCGATAGACCTTGCCCTTCTTGACCGTGTGGCTGGGCACCAGCCGCTGGCCATCGGGCGTGAACAGCAGGCCGCGCAGCAGCGCGGGCGCGCGCCTGTGACCGTTCGTGTCACGGCGGCGCTCATTCGCA
>NZ_JBKBVU010000100.1:0-11515 GCF_046289365.1 Caldimonas sp.
GGTGCTGATGGAAGTGAGCGGCAGCCTGCGCCTGTTCGGCGGTGAGCGGGCCTTGCACGAACGCATTGTGGCCGGGGCGGCGGATCTGGGCTGGACGCGATGCGCTGCAGCGCCCACGGCGCTGGGCGCGCTGGCCTTGGCGCGCTGTGGGCGACCGGGAGCTTGGGGGAGTGATATGGACGGCTTGCTGGACGGCCTGCCGCTGGATTGCCTGCACGAGGTGGCGGCCGAGTCTGCCTGGCTGAGCCGCCTGGGCTGCCGCCACCTGGGCGACGTGCGCCGGCTGCCCCGCGCCGGACTGGCACGGCGCAGTGACAGGGCCCTGCTGCAGACGCTGGGCCAGGCCTATGGCGAAGCGCCCTGGTCGGCGCCGTGGCTCACGCTGCCTGAGGTCTTCGAAGCCCGGCTGGAGCTGCCGGGGCGTGTGGAATCGGCCCCGGCCCTGATGTTCGGCGCCCGTCGCCTGCTGCTGCAGTTGTGCGGCTGGCTGGCCGCCCGCCAGGCGGGGCTGCGCAGCTTCGTGCTGCGCTGGCGGCACGATGTCCATCGCCGCGACGACCCGCCACTGGGCGAGCTGCTGGTGCGCACCGCCGAGCCCACCCGCCAGCCTGGGCATCTGCTGCGCCTGCTGGGCGAATGGCTGGCGCAGGTACGGCTGGCGGCGCCGGTGGGCGAGCTTTCATTGTTCTGCGACGAGATCGAGCCGCTGGTCGAGGTCACGCCCTGCCTGTTGCCCGGGGAGGCCGGGGCCGCCGAGGGCGAAAGCCTGGCGCAACTGATCGAGCGTCTGTCGGCCCGGCTGGGCCCGGCCCGGGTGTGTCGGCCGGTGCCGCGTTCGGACCACCGCCCCGAGGCGCAGCAGGCTTGGCAGCCGGCCGCCCGGGGCGATGTGCCGGCGATGGTGTCCTGGCCACCCCCCTCGCAACCCGCCTGGCTGCTGCGTGAGCCGCTGCCGCTGGCCACCCGGCGGGAGCGGCCGCAGTGCCAGGGGAACCTCACGATCCTGGCCGGTCCGCACCGGGTCGAGGCGGGTTGGTGGGACGCCGAGCATGCGGCCGCAGCGCGCGACTACTACGTGGCCAGCAACGAGCGCGTCGGGCTGGTGTGGATCTACCGCGAGCGTCGCCTGGAAGAGGGCGGCGGCTGGTTCCTGCACGGGCGCTTCGCATGAGGCCGGTCATGGTCCTGCCCGACTACGCCGAGCTGCACTGCCTGAGCCACTTCAGCTTCCAGCGCGGGGCCTCGTCGCCGAAGGAACTGGTGGAGCGCGCCCTGGCGCTGGGCTATCGTGCCTTGGCGATCACCGATGAATGCTCGCTGGCCGGCGTGGTGCGGGCCCATCAGGCCTTGCTCGATGCACGGGAGGTGGCCAAAGAGCAAGGCCGGCCCGAGCCAGCGCTGAAGCTGCTGATCGGCAGCGAGTTCCAGGTGGACGGCCCCACGCCCTTTCGGCTCGTGGCCCTGGCCCGCGACCGCAAGGGCTATGCCCGCCTGAGCCAGTTCATCACCGACCTGCGCCGCGCCAGCCCCAAGGGCACCTACCGCGTGGACCCGGAAGATCTGTGCGCCGATCGTCTGGCCGGCAACGAGCTGCTGTGGGTGCCGCCGCGCGGCGCAGCCTTCGAGACCCTGTGCATGCAGGCCACAAGCTTCCGGCAAGCCTTTGGCGACGCTGCCTGGGGCGTGGTGGAGCTCTTCCATGAGATCGACGACCCGCTGTGGCTGTACACCCTGCGCGAGGTCTCGCGGCTCAGCGGCCTGCCCCTGGTGGCCGCAGGCGATGTCCACATGCACCTGCGATCGCGCAAGCCGCTGCAGGACGTGCTCACCGCCATCCGGCTGGGCCGCCCGCTGGCCGAGTGCGGCACGGCCCTGCAGCCGCATGGCGAGCGCCACCTGCGAGCGCGCGCCACGCTGGCCCGGCTGTACGGCGCCGAGCTGATGGCTGCTTCGGTGGAAGTGGCCTCACGCTGCCATTTCCGTCTGGACGAACTGAAATACGAGTACCCCGAGGAGGTGGTGCCTGCGGGCCAAACCCCGGCCGGCTGGCTGCGCCACCTCACCGAGCAGGGCGCGCGCGAGCGCTACCCCGAGGGAGTGCCGGATGCCGTCCAACGCCAGATCGAGAAGGAACTGGCGCTGATTGCCTTCAAGCGCTACGAGAAGTACTTCCTGACGGTGCACGACATCGTTCAATTCGCGCGCTCCAAGGGCATCCTCTGCCAGGGCCGTGGCTCGGCGGCCAACTCGGCGGTGTGCTACTGCCTGCACATCACCGAGATCGACCCGGCGCGTGCGAACCTGCTCTTCGAGCGTTTCATCAGCATGGAGCGCGATGAGCCGCCGGACATCGATGTCGATTTCGAGCACCAGCGCCGCGAGGAGGTCATCCAGTACCTCTACGGCAAATACGGCCGCGGCCGCACGGCGCTGGCCGCCACCGTCATCTGCTACCGCACGCGCAGTGCCATCCGCGACGTGGGCAAGGCCCTGGGTTTTGACGATGCCCAGGTCGATGCCCTGGCCAAGAGCCATTTCTGGTGGGACAGTCTGGAGGCATTGCCCGAGCGCCTGGCCGAGGTGGGGTTGGACGCCGCTGACCGCCGCGTGGCGCAGTGGATCGAGCTGGTGGGGCAGCTGCGCGGCTTTCCGCGCCACCTGAGCCAGCATGTGGGCGGCTTCGTGATCGCCAAGGGGGAGTTGTCGCACGTCGTGCCCATCGAGAACGCCGCGATGCCCGAGCGCACCGTGATCCAGTGGGACAAGGACGACCTCGAATCCCTGCGCCTGATGAAGGTGGACGTGCTCTCGCTGGGCATGCTCACCGCGCTGCGCCGCGCGCTCGATTTCGTGAGCCGACGCCGCGGCATGCCCTTCCGGATGCAAGACATCCCGGACCAGGACGAGGCCACCTATGCCATGATCCGCCGCGCCGACACCGTGGGCGTGTTCCAGATCGAAAGCCGCGCGCAGATGAGCATGCTGCCGCGCCTGCAGCCGCGCACCTACTACGACCTGGTGGTCGAGGTGGCCATCGTGCGCCCGGGGCCCATCCAGGGCGGCATGGTGCACCCTTACCTCAAGCAGCGCGAGAAGCAGCGCGCTGGCCATGACGTGGTGGCCGAACTGCCCACAGACGCTCTGCGCGAAGCCTTGGGCCGCACCCTGGGTGTGCCCATCTTCCAGGAGCAGGTGATGCAGTTGTGCATGCTGTGTGCCGGCTTCACCCCCGGCGAGGCCGACCGCCTGCGCCGCGCGATGGCGGCCTGGAAACGCCATGGCAATGTGCACCCCTTCCGCCAGCGCATCGTCGAGGGCATGATGGCCAACGGCTATCCGCAGGAATTCGCCGAGCGCCTGTTCAAGCAGATCGAGGGCTTTGGCGAATATGGCTTTCCGGAAAGCCATGCCGCGTCGTTTGCGCTGCTGGCCTATGACAGCGCCTGGCTCAAATGCCACGAGCCCGCGGCCTTCCTCGCGGCGCTGCTGAATGCCCAGCCGATGGGCTTCTACTCCCCCAGCCAGCTCGTGCAGGATGCGCGCCGCCACGGGGTGGAGGTGCGCCCGGTGGACGTGAGCCACAGCGAGGTCGAGGCGACGCTGGAGGACATCACGCGCCGGCCGCAGCCGCCGGTGCGCCTGGGCCTGAAGCTGGTGGCCGGCTTGAGCGCTGCCGCCGCCGAGCGCATCGTGCGGGCGCGTGCCGAAGCGCCCTTCATCGACGTGCAGGATCTCGCCCGCCGCGCGCGGCTCGACGCCCAGGACCTGCGCCAGCTCGCCGCGGCCGATGCCCTGCAAAGCCTGGCCGGCCACCGCCGCCAGCAGGTCTGGGAGGCCGCCGCCTGGACGCCCCCGCCGGCCTTGCTGGCGGACGCGCCCATTGACGAGGCGCCTGTGCAACTGCCGCTGGCCCCCGAGGGCGAGGAGATCGTCTTCGACTATGCCGCGCTGGGCCTCACGCTGCGCCGCCATCCGCTGGCCCTGCTGCGCGAGCAACTCCGGCGGCGGCGCCTGCAGACGGCCAGCGAGATGCACGACCTGCCGCATGGCCGGCGGGTGCGCGCCTGCGGCATCGTCACCGGTCGCCAGCAGCCGCAGACGGCCAACGGCACCATCTTCGTTTCCCTGGAAGATGAAACCGGTGTGGTCAACGTCATCGTCTGGCGCCGTGTGCAAGAGCGCTTCCGCCGCGAGCTGCTGCATTCGCGCCTGCTGGCCGTGCATGGCGAGTGGCAGCGCGAGGGCGAGGTGCGCCACCTGGTGGCGCAGCGGCTGGAAGACCTCACGCCGCTGCTGGGCCGCCTGGCCGATGCAGGGCTGCACAGCCGGGACTTCCATTGAACCTGGGGCGCGAACCAAGCCAGCCGGGTTACGCTTGAGGCTTTGGGATGGCGATACGACAGGCGGCCATGACGACGACCTCCTCCTTGCACGTGGGCGTGCTCACCGGCGGCGGCGACTGCCCCGGGCTCAATGCCGTGATCCGCGCGGTCACCAAGTCCCTCATCAACGACTGCGGCGCGCGCGTCACCGGCATCGAACGGGGTTTCCTTGGTTTGATCGAGCGTCGTGTGGTGCCGCTGGACCGGCGCGCCGTCAGCGGCATCCTGCACCAGGGCGGCACCATCCTCGGGGCACACAACAAGGCCGACCCGTTCGCCTGGTTCGGTGCCGGCGGGGCCGATGTGTCGGGCGCGGTGATGGACTACGTGCGCGAGCTGGGGCTGGACGCGCTGGTGGCCATCGGCGGCGACGGCACGATGAGCATCGCACACCGCTTCCAGCAACTCGGCCTGCCGGTGGTGGGCGTGCCCAAGACCATCGACAACGACCTGATGCACACCGAGCGCACTTTCGGCTTCGACAGCGCCGTGGCGGTGGTGGCCGAGGCCCTGGCGCGGCTGGAAACCACCGCCCGCAGCCATGGCCGCGTGATGATCGTCGAGACCATGGGTCGCTACGCCGGCTGGATCGCCCTGGAAGGTGGCCTGGCGGGCGGGGCCGACGTGATCCTGCTGCCCGAGATCCCGTATGACCTGGACGCCGTGGTGAAGCTGTGCCGCCAGCGCGAGGCCGCCCAGGGCTTCACGCTGATCTGCGTGGCCGAAGGCGCCCGGCCGGTGGGCGGCACGATGACCGTGGCCGCTCACAGGGCCGACAGCCCCGACCCGATTCGCCTCGGCGGGGTGGGCCACGTGCTGCGCGAGCAGTTGCAGCCCCACTTGCAGGGCGAGGTGCGCAGCACCTTGTTGGGCCACGTCCAGCGCGGCGGCACGCCCACGCCTTACGATCGTGTGCTGGCCACACGTTTCGGCTGCCATGCGGCCGCGATGGTGGCGAGGGGCGAGTTCGGCCGCATGGTGGTGCTGCGCGGCGACGGCTGCGACAGCGTGCCGCTGGACCAAGTGGCCGGGCGCAACCGCACGGTGCCGCTGGACCACCCCTTGCTGCAGGCGGCGCGTTCGCTGGGCATTTCCCTGGGCGAGGCCGGGGCTTGAACGAAGGGCGATCCCACCATGCATGAGGAAGGTTCACGCAGCCCCTTGCAAGCCGCCGCCCGGGCCGATGCCCAACGCTTCGGCAAGCCCGAAGCCGGCTGGCGCCACAAGACCTACATCGTCATCTTCGAGGCCGACACCCGGGCCGGCAAGCGCTTCGACCAGTGGCTGATCGCGCTGATCCTGCTCAGCGTGTTCACCGTGGTGCTCGACAGTGTCGCCAGCATCCGCGCGGAGCATGGTGTCGCGCTGCGGGTGCTGGAATGGATCTTCACGGCCCTCTTCACGGTCGAATACTTCACCCGCCTGGCCTGCGTGCGCCACCCCCTGCGCTACGCCACGAGCTTCTTCGGCATCATCGACCTGATCGCCATCTTGCCGTCCTACATCGCCTTCTTCGTGCCTGAAGCTCACCTGCTCATCGACGTGCGCATCCTGCGCCTGCTGCGGGTGTTCCGCGTCTTCAAGCTCACCGGCTACGTGGCCGAATACAGCGCCCTGGGCGAGGCCCTGCGGGCCAGTCGCCGCAAGATCGCCGTGTTCCTGTCGTTCGTGTTCATGGTGGTGCTGGTGATGGGTACGCTGATGTACGTGGTGGAAGGCCCCGCGAACGGCTACACCAGCATCCCGATGGCCATGTACTGGGCCATCACCACGATGAGCACGGTGGGCTTTGGCGACATCACGCCGCAGACCGAGGTGGGGCGCTTCATCGCCTCGGCCATGATGCTGCTGGGCTGGGGCGTGCTGGCCGTGCCCACCGGCATCGTCACCACCGAGATGGCGGCGCAGCGGCTGAGCCGGCCCACCACGACGCGCACCTGCCCGGAATGCCTGAGCGAAGGCCACCTGCCGGATGCGAAGTTCTGCCGGCACTGCGGCAAGCGCATGCCGCGCTACGAGCGGGATCCGGGCGCCTGAGTGCCGCTCCAGACGGTGGGACAATGGCGGGCATGAGCCCGACGACCCTGACCCTGACCCGCCCTGACGACTGGCACCTGCATGTGAGAGATGGCGCCGCGATGGCTGCCGTCGTGCCCGACACGGCGCGCCAGTTCGCCCGCGCCATCATCATGCCCAACCTCAAGCCGCCGGTGACCACGGCGGAGCAGGCACTGGCCTACCGCGAGCGCATCCGCGCCGCCGTCCCGGCGGGCCTGAGCTTCGAGCCGCTGATGACGCTCTACCTGACCGACAAGCTGCCCGCTGACGAGATCGCGCGGGCCAAGGAGGCCGGGGTGGTGGCGCTCAAGCTCTACCCGGCCGGAGCCACCACCAACAGCGATGCCGGCGTCACCGACATCCGCAAGACCTACAAGACGCTGGAGGCCATGCAGAAGCACGGCCTGTTGCTGCTGGTGCATGGTGAGGTGACCGACCCCGAGATCGACCTCTTCGACCGCGAGAAAGCCTTCATCGACGACAAGCTCATCCCGCTGCGCCGCGACTTCCCCGAGCTGAAGATCGTCTTCGAGCACATCACCACGAAGGAAGCCGCGCAGTACGTGGCCGGGGCCGACCGGTTCGTGGGCGCCACCATCACGGCCCACCACCTGCTCTACAACCGCAACGCCATCTTCCTCGGCGGCATCCGGCCGCACTACTACTGCCTGCCCGTGCTCAAGCGCGAGGAGCACCGCCGTGCCCTCGTGGCTGCAGCCACCTCGGGTTCGCCAAAGTTCTTCCTCGGCACCGACAGCGCCCCGCATCCGGCTCACCTGAAGGAGCACGCCACAGGATGTGCAGGCTGCTATACCGCGCTGTCGGCGCTGGAACTCTACGCCGAAGCCTTCGAAGCTGCTGGCGCGCTCGACAAACTGGAGGGGTTCGCCAGCTTCTTCGGCGCCGATTTCTACGGACTGCCGCGCAACACCGGCACGGTGACGCTGAAGAAGACACCCTGGCAACTGCCCGAGACCCTGCCCTTTGGCGAGGCCACGCTCAAGCCGCTGCGCGGCGGCCAGACGCTGGCCTGGCGGATGGTGGACGCCTGAGCGCTGCAATGACGTGGCCGGCCCTCGACTGGCGCACCCCCTGGTTCGCCCCGATGGCGGCCGTGGGTGCGGAGGTCGAAAGGCGCGTGCATGCGGGCGCGACTGTGGCCGACGCACTCAACACCTGTGGCGGCCCGGTGCGCTTCGTGCCCCAGGACGCGCTGCCCGAGGGCGAGGCCTACGAAGCCTTCATCTTCCGCACCGGCTGTGTGCCCACGCGCAACAACCTGCATGATTTTTTCAATGGCCTCATGTGGCTGACCCGGCCACAGCTCAAGCGGCGGTTGAATGAGCTGCAGGCGGCGCAGATCGCCCGGGCCGGCATTGGCGCCACGCGCGGGCCCGTGCGGGACGCCCTGACGCTCTTTGACGAAAACGCGGCCTTGCTGCAGGCACCGGCCGAACTCGTGCAGGCGCTGCGCGAGCGGCGGTGGCGCGAACTCTTTGTCGATCGCCGCGCGCTGTGGGCTCAGGCCCGCCTGGAGCTCTTCGGCCATGCGCTGCTGGAAAAGCTGGTGGCTCCCTACAAGAGCATCACGGCCCACGTCTGGGTGATGGAAGAGGGTGCCGCCCCCGACCTCGGCCTCACCCCCGAACGCCTGGTACCCAAACCCTTCCTGCCGCTGCCGGTGCTGGGCGTGCCGGGCTGGTGGGCGGCCAACGAGGATGCCTCTTTCTATGAGGATGCCGAGGTCTTCCGCCCCCACCGCGAGCGGCCTCGCCGCCGGCCTGAGATAATTGCGATGTGAAGCAAGCCAGACCGCCGCTGGTGCAAGCGCCGAAAGGCCGCACTGGAGGAAGGTCCGGACTGCGCAGGGCAGCGTAGCAGGTAACACCTGTCCGCCGTGAGGCGAGGATCAGAGCAACAGAGACGAGTCGGGCCGCGGTGCAAGCCACGGCTCGGGTGAAACGGGCAATCTCTACGCGCAGCAACACCAAATAGGCACACGTCGATCCGGCCCGGGGAGTGTGCGGGTAGGTGGCATCGAGCCGCTTCCGTGAGGGGCGGCCCAGAGGAATGGCGGTCACGGCGGGGCGACCCGCCGCACAGAATCCGGCCTATCGGCTTGCTTCACGCACTTCGAACACACCAGCCGATGAATCCCGACGCCCACAAGATCTGGCCCGCCCCGCGCTGGGCTTTGGCCCTGTTGCTCGCCGTGCTGGCCATGCTCGGGCCGTTTTCCATCGACACCTACATCCCGGCGTTCTCGGGCATCGCCAAATCGCTGGGGGCCACGCCGGTGCAGATGCAGCAGACGCTGTCGGCCTATCTGTTCGGCTTTGCCTTCATGAACCTCTTCCATGGGGCGCTGTCCGACAGCTTCGGGCGCCGGCCGGTGATCTTGTGGGGGCTGGCGGTGTTCACCATCGCCTCGGTGGGCTGCGCGCTGTCGCAGACCATCGGCCAGCTCGTCTTCTTCCGTGCTTTGCAGGGCCTGTCCACCGGGGCGGGCATCGTGGTCTCGCGCGCCATCATCCGCGACATGTTCCCGCCGGCCGAGGCCCAGCGCGTCATGGCCCAGGTGACGATCTACTTCGGCGTGGCGCCGGCCATCGCCCCCATCATCGGCGGCTGGATCTTCGTGCTGTCCGACTGGCACCTGATCTTCTGGTTCCTGGCCCTGGTGGGGGTGGCGCTGTGGGTGGCCAACTACCGGCTGCTGCCCGAGACGTTGCATCTGGAGCATCGCCAGTCCTTCGAGGTGCGCCATCTGCTGCGCGGCTACTGGCAGCTGTGCAGCGATCCGCGCTTCGTGCTGCTGGTGCTGGCCAGCGGCGTGCCCTTTAATGGGCTGTTCCTGTACGTGCTGTCGGCTCCGGCCTTCCTGGGCGTGCACCTGGCCTTGTCGCCCACCGAGTTCTTCTGGTTCTTCGTGCTGAGCATTGGCGGCATCATGGGTGGCTCTTGGTGCAGCGGTCGGCTGGCTGGCAAGATCGCGCCCAGGCGGCAGATCCGCCACGGCTTCGTCATCATGGCAGGGGTGGGCGTGCTCAATCTTGCGGCCAACCTGCTGTGGCAAGCCCATGTGTCCTGGGCCTTGTGGCCGATCGCGGTCTTCGCCTTTGGCTGGGCCTTGATGGTGCCGGTGGTGACCTTGCTCGTGCTCGATTTGTTTCCTGCGCGTCGGGGCATGGCCTCGTCGCTACAGGCGGCCGTGGGTTCGCTGGCCAATGCCCTCGTGGCCGGCGTGCTGGCCCCGTTGGTGATGGGCAGCACGGTCGCTTTGGCGGCAGCGTCGCTGGGGCTCATGGGGGTGGGGCTGGCCGCCTGGGTCTATCTCCGTCGCCGCTGGCCCGAGATCGGCCGCGAACCCCACGCGTCCGAGGCCACGCCGCTGACGGCGTCTTGACCGCCCGCTGCGGGCGCGCCGAGCCCTGCCCCCTCATTCAAGCGGGCAGCGCTCCTCAAACTCCACTTTCACACCTGTTCGCAAGTCCTTATTTTTGCTGGACTTTTTGTGCGAACATTTCTTGGAAATCAATTGTAAGTAGTTGATTTCATTGGAGATTTTTCAGATTTTGCTTGACCGCCGAAGGGGGGCTCGCTAAAGTGGGAGAAAGTGCAACTTAGTGGGGTTTTGTGTCTTCAGTGGTCTTCCAAGGGGCTTCCGCCCTGTCGCTCGATGCCAAGGGGCGCCTGACCGTCCCGGCGCGGCATCGCGACGTGCTGGCCGCTGTGTGTGCAGGACAACTGACCCTGACCAAGCATCCCGAGGGGTGCCTGATGGTCTTCCCTCGTCCGGCCTGGGAGCAGTTCCGCGACAAGATCGCGGCACTGCCGATGTCGGCGGCCGGCTGGAAGCGCATCTTCCTGGGCAATGCGCTGGACGTGGAGATCGACGGTGCCTCGCGCGTGCTGATCTCGCCCGAGTTGCGCGCGGCCGCCGGCCTGAACAAAGACGTGATGCTGCTGGGCATGGGCAGCCACTTCGAGCTGTGGGATGCCGAACGCTACGCCGCCCATGAGGCCGCGGTGATGCAGCAGGGCATGCCCGAGGTGCTCAAGGACTTCAGCTTCTGACGGCCATGAGCGCCTCCATGCCTCCCGTCCACGAGCACCGCACCGTCTTGCTGCACGAGGCGGTGCAGGCCGTGCTGACCACCCCCGATGGCACCTACATCGACGGCACCTACGGCCGGGGTGGGCACTCGCGGCTGCTGCTGTCGCGTCTGTCGCCGCAGGGCAGGCTGCTGGTCTTCGACAAGGACCCCGAAGCCGTGGCTGACGCTGCGCGGGTCCAGGACCCGCGTTTTGCTATCGAGCACGCCGGTTTTGCGACGATGGCGCAGGCCTGTGCACGCCGGGGCATCGACCGCGTGCACGGCGTGCTGCTGGATCTGGGCGTCTCCTCGCCCCAGATCGACAACCCCGAGCGTGGATTCTCCTTCCGCCACGACGGGCCCCTGGACATGCGCATGGATCCCTCGCGCGGTGAATCCGCCGCCGAGTTCCTCGCACGCGCCGACGAAAAACTCATCGCGGAGGTCATACGCCATCATGGGGAAGAACGGTTTGCTCTACAGATTGCAAAGGCGCTTGTTGCTCGCCGCTCGAGCGGGCGCCCTGTTCGAACCACGGCCGAGCTTGCCGACGTCGTGGCTCGTGCGGTCAAGACACGCGAGCCGGGCCAGGATCCCGCCACGCGGACCTTTCAGGCTCTTCGGATTTTCGTCAACGCCGAGCTTGAGGAGCTCGAACAGGGGCTGAACGCCGCCTTGTCGCTGCTGGCTCCGGGTGGGCGTCTGGCGGTGATCAGCTTTCACTCGCTGGAGGATCGCCGCGTCAAGCAGTTCATCGCCGGCCATTCGCGGGCCGAGGTGAAGCGGGGCAGCCCGCAGGCCCTGGGCCTGGCTCCGTTGCCCGAGCCGTTGCTCAAGGCCGTGGCCCGCATCCGCCCCTCACCGGCCGAAGTGGCGGCCAACCCGCGCTCGCGCTCGGCCATCTTGTTCGTGGCCAAGCGCACCACCGTGGCGTTGGGGGGGGCATGAGTCGTCTCAACGTCCCCCTCTTCTCCGGGC
>NZ_JBKBVU010000101.1:0-11499 GCF_046289365.1 Caldimonas sp.
CGGCGCTGCGACGCGCCGGCGTGCACCTGCCGGGCCTGCAGGCGGGCGATGCCTCCCGCGTGGCGCTGGAGGGCTACCCGGGGATGCTGGCGCGCGAGCTGATCGGTGCGCGCAGCTACAAGAGCGACGAAGCGGCCCGCCAGACGCCCGAACGCCTGATCGCCCGCAAGGACCTCATCGAGGCGCTGGTGCAGGGGCGCAGCCGGCTCGGCCTGCGACTGCACCTGAGCTCGGCGCAGCGCGATGAGCTGGCGGCTGATGCCTGCGGCGACCGGCTGGACGCCGTGCTGTGCCTGATGCAGGCGGCCTGGGCGCTCGATCGGCCGCGCTGGGGCTGGCCGCCGCAGGTGGACGGGCTCGAAGGCTGGATCCTCACGGCCTGAGCCGATGGGTACCGACCGCGACGCCAACGAACGGGACCTCACCCCGGCCGAGGCCTGGATGGCCGGGCGAGGTTGGCAGGCCTTTCCTTTCCAGCGCGAGGTCTGGCAGGCCATGGCGGCCGGGCGCAGCGGACTGCTCCATGCCACCACCGGCTCGGGCAAGACCTATGCGGTGTGGCTGGGGGCCTTGATGCGCGACCGCAAACAAGCCCCGGCGCGAGCGGGCGCGCGGGTGCTGTGGATCACGCCGATGCGGGCCCTGGCGGCCGACTCGGTGCGGGCCCTGTCTCTGCCCCTGCCGGACCTGGCACCGCGCTGGCGTGTGGGCCTGCGCACCGGCGACACCCCCAGCGCCGAGCGGGCCCGGCAGGATCGCCGCCTGCCCGAGGCCCTGGTCACTACGCCCGAGTCGCTGAGCCTGCTGCTCACGCGCTCCGATGCACGCGAGCGGCTGGCCGGGGTTCACACCGTCATCGTGGACGAATGGCACGAGCTGATGGGTAACAAGCGGGGGGTGCAGGTGCAGCTGGCGCTCGCGCGGATGCGGCGCTGGCATCCGTCACTCGTCACCTGGGGCCTGAGCGCCACCTTGGGCAACCTGGAAGAGGCCATGGCCGTGCTGCTGGGGCACCACGGGGGCCAGCTGGTGCAGGGACGGGTGGACAAGACCCTGGTGATCGATACCCTGCTGCCTCACGAGCCGGGGCGCTTTTCCTGGGCGGGCCACCTGGGCGGGCAGATGCTCGCGCCGGTGGTCGAGGAGATCGAAGCTTCGGGTACCAGCCTGGTCTTCACCAACACCCGCTCGCAGGCCGAGATCTGGTACCAGATGCTGCTGGAGGCGCGGCCCGAGTGGGCCGGCATCGTCGCGCTGCACCACGGCTCGCTCGACAAGGCGGTGCGGGAGTGGGTGGAGCGGGGCCTGAAGGAGGGGCGGCTGAAGGCCGTGGTGGCCACCTCCTCGCTGGACCTGGGCGTGGACTTCCTGCCGGTGGAGCGTGTGCTGCAGATCGGTTCCGCCAAGGGCGTGGCACGCCTGCTGCAGCGGGCCGGCCGCAGCGGCCACGCGCCGGGCCGGCCAAGCCGCGTGACCCTGGTGCCCACCCACACGCTGGAACTGGTGGAGGCCGCCGCTGCGCGCCGTGCCGCGCAGGCCGGGCGCATCGAAAAGCGCGAGTCGCCCGACAAGCCGCTGGACGTGCTGGTGCAGCACCTCGTCACCGTGGCCCTGGGCGGCGGCTTCGAAGCCTCCGACCTGCTGGCCGAGGTGCGCAGCACCTGGGCCTACCGCGAGCTCACCGACACCGAATGGCGCTGGGCCCTGGCGTTCGTCGAACGCGGCGGCGAGAGCCTGCACGCCTACCCCGAATACCATCGTGTGCAATGTGTCGAGGGTGTTTATCGCGTGCCCGATGCCGGCATCGCGCGCCGCCACCGGCTGCAGGTGGGCACCATCGTCAGCGACGCGTCGATGCAGGTGAAGTACCTGGGCGGGGCCAGTCTTGGCTCGGTGGAGGAGAGCTTCATCGCGCGCCTGAAGAAGGGCGACTGTTTCCTTTTCGGCGGGCGGCTGCTGGAGTTCATCCGCGTGCAGGACATGACGGCCTACGTGCGCCGTGCCGAGAAGCACCGCGGGGCCGTGCCGCGCTGGGGCGGCGGCAAGATGCCCTTGTCCACCGAGATGGCCGACGCCGTGCTCGAACTGCTGGCCGGGGCCGACCAGGGCGACTTCGTCGAGCCCGAGCTGGAGACGGCGCGGCCCATGCTGGAGATGCAGCGTCGCGTCTCGCGGCTGCCCCGGCCCGGCACGCTGGTGATCGAGCGCTACCACTCGCGCGAAGGCCAGCACCTCTACCTCTATCCCTTTGCGGGTCGCTTCGTGAACCTGGGGCTGGCGAGCCTGCTGGCCTGGCGGCTGGCGCGCGATCGGCCCAACACCTTCAGCATCGCGATGAACGACTATGGCTTCGAGCTGCTCAGTGCCGAGCCGGTGGACCTCTCGCCGGTGCTGGACGGCTCGGTCTTCACCACGGACGAGCTGCTGCGCGACGTGCTGGCCAGCCTCAACGCCAGCGAGCTGTCGCAGCGGCGCTTCCGCGAGATCGCCCGTGTGGCGGGGCTGGTGTTCAGCGGCTACCCGGGCGCCCCCAAGAGCATGAAGCAGCTCCAGGCCTCCAGCAGCCTGTTCTTCGAGGTCTTCCGCAAGTACGATGCCGGCAACCTGCTGCTCGGCCAGGCCGAGCGCGAGGTGCTCAGTCAGGAACTCGACCTGCGGCGCCTCACCGCCACGCTGGAGCGGCTGCAGGCCTGGCGCCGCGAGGTGGTGGACCTGCGCCACCCCAGCCCGATGAGCCTGCCGCTGATGGTCGAGCGCTTCCGCGAGAAACTCAGCAACGAAAAACTGGCCGACCGGCTGGCCCGCATCCTGAAGGACGCCCACAGGGGTCTTGATCCGTGAGCCGCAGGGCCTTTGTCGCACGGCCCGTGCGGTTCAGCTCTTCTTCGAGGTCTGTGCAAAAAAGCGCGTGGGCGTATGCTGCACGGCCGGGCTGCCGCATTTGGGGCAGGTCAGTCGCACGGTTTCGTGCTCGGCGATGTGTTCGACATGCTCGAAGACATGCCCGCACTTTTCGCAACGGTATTGATAGGTCGGCATGGCGATCCTCCTTGGAACCGGTCTGCCGTCGGGCCCGCGGGGCCCGGTGGTCGCCCCGGGGTGCATTCTGTCGCGGCAGGCCCCCGCAGGGCAAGGGCCTGAGGGGCCGGGCTTGCGGGCCGGGATCGTGCGGGCGGTGCTCGCCCTGTGTGCTGCCTGGCCGACCGCGGCGACAGCGCAGGGCCCCGTGCCGGTGGAGCACCTGGCCACGGTGGTCCATGTCACTGACGGGGACACGGTCTGGGTCGAACTGGGCGATGCAGGCTGGCAGCCCGCAGGCCGGGTGAAGGTGCGCATCGACGGCATCGATGCGCCCGAGACCTGTCAGGCGGGCGGTCCCGAAGCCCGGACGGCGCTGGCGCAGCGGCTGCACGGCCAATCGGTGCGCATTCACCTGCACCGACGGGACGCCTATGCCCGCTGGCTGGGGCGGCTGCGTCACGACGGCGAGGACGTGGGGGCTTGGATGGTGACCGAGGGATGGGCCTGGAGTTACCGCTTTGCGTCGGGGCGCGGCCTCTACGATGACGAGCAAGCCCAGGCCCGGGCGGCACGGCGGGGGCTCTTTGCCCATCCCGACCCGATGCCGCCCCGGGTGTTCCGTCAATGGCATGGTCCCTGCCGGTGAGCCCTGGATCGCAGCACGCCCAGGCGTGAAGAAATCGACGGGGGGCCGGGGCGGCACTGTTGCGAATTGTGAGTTCCCCCTCTTGGGGGACATGGGCCTGCCTGGCAACCGGCACAATGCTCCTTCTATGCCGAAAGAACGCATAGTCCTCGCCGAGCCTGCCCGCATGAACTGGGGGTCGTCCCTGACGCAGCTGATGCATACCCACCTGGGCATGAGCCAGCCCGAGGAGCTGGCCGCCTGGCTGCGCGCCCTCGTGTTGGCCGAGCCGGCGGGGCGGGCGCAGGCTGTCGTGAAGCTGCAGCGCTGGCTGGAGTCGGTGGCGGCCGCACAGTCGGCGCTGGAGGCCGAACTGGCCCAGGCCCGCCATCAGCATCGCGACGCCGAACGCATGCGCCTGGCCATGGAGAGCGTGCAGGACGCCTTCTGGGACTGGGACCTGGTGACCGGCGTGGCCTACTTCAGCCCCCGTCTGCTGGAAATCCTGGGCTACGCGCCGGGGGAGTGCGAGATGACCCTCGAGCGCTGGCGCGAGCACATGCACCCCGAGGACCGCGTCGAGGCCCGTGAGCAGCTCCAGGCCCACCTGCGCAACGAGACGCCGCGCTACCAGGGTGAATTCCGCGTACGCAGCCGAGACGGCCAGTGGCGCTGGGTGCGCTCGCGCGGCCGGGTGGTGGCGCGCGATGCAACGGGCCAGGCGCTGCGCATGGTGGGCACGCACACCGACGTGACGCTGCAGCGCCAGGCCGAGGAGGAGGTGCTGCACCAGCTCCGTTTCATCGAGGAGCTGGTCGAGATCATCCCCAACCCAGTCTATTTCAAGGATGCGCTGGGCCGCTACATCGGCTGCAACCGGGCCTGCGAGGACCTGATCGGCGTGCGCCGCGAGGACTTCCTGGGTCGCACCGCCCGCGACGTCCTGGGCAGCGGCGGCGCCGACGAGGAAGTGCACGACCAGCGGCTGTTCGCCAGCGGTGGGGTGCAGACCTTCGAGACACGCCTGAGCCTGCCCTCGGGCGAGATGCGTGAACTGATCCACAGCCGCACCTTGTTCACGGGAGCCCAGGGCCAGGTGGGCGGCATCCTGGGTGTGGTGACCGACATCACGCAGCACAAGCAGGTGGAGGCGGCCCTGCGCGAGGCCAAGGCCGCCGCCGAGGCGGCCAGCCGGGCCAAGAGCGAATTCCTCGCCAACATGAGCCACGAGATCCGCACGCCGATGAACGGCATCATGGGCCTGGTGGACCTCACGCTGGACACCCCGCTGAACGAGACGCAGCGCCGCTACCTGACGCTGGTGAAGTCCTCGTCCACCTCGCTGCTGAACATCCTCAACGACATCCTCGACCTCTCGCGCATCGAGGCCGGGCGCCTCACCGTGGAGCAGCTCGGCTTCGACCTGCAGGCACTGCTGCACGAGGTGCTGGCGCCGCTGGAGCCGCGCGCGGCCGACAAGGGCCTGAGCCTGCGGTGCACGGTGGCGCCCGAACTGCCGTCGCAGCTTGTGAGCGACCCGCTGAGGCTGCGTCAGATCCTGGTCAACCTGGTGGGCAATGCCATCAAGTTCACGCGCCAGGGCCGGGTGGACGTGACGGCCTGGCCTGAAGGCCGTGGCGGCTCGGCGGTGCTGCACCTGTGCGTGGCCGACACCGGCGTGGGTATCGCGCCGGACAAGCTCGATCGCATCTTCGAGTCCTTCACCCAGGCCGACAGCTCCACCACCCGCGAGTTTGGCGGCACCGGGCTGGGGTTGACGATCTCGCGCCGGCTGGCGCAGGCGCTGGGCGGACAGCTGTGGGCCGAAAGCGAGCTCGGTGTGGGCAGCCGCTTCCACCTGACCTTGCCGCTGCTGCCCCTGGTCCCGTCGGCCCAGTCGGCGGGTGATGACGAACTCCTGCAGAGCTGGGGCACGGCCGCGTCCACCACGGTCAATGTTTCGCGCGACAAGGCGCGCTCGCGCTATGAGTCCACCGGCTACCTGGGTTTGGCCGGGCTGGAGACCGACGAGGGGTTGCCCGAGGATGCCCAGGGCCTGCACGTGCTGCTGGTGGACGACCACGCGGTCAACCGCTTCATCGCCAGCCAGATGATCCGGCGCTGCGGCCACCAGGTCGCGGCGGCGGTGACCGCCGAGGAGGCGCTGGCGCTGTGCGATGCGCAGGAGTTCGACCTGATCTTCCTGGACCTGCAGATCCCCGGGATGAGCGGCATCGAACTCACCCACCGCATCCGGGCCCTGCAGGCCCAGTACGGCTGGCGCTGCCCGATCGTGGCCCTCACGGCACGGGCCATGCCGATGGACCGGGCCCGTTGCATGGATGCGGGCATGGACGACTATCTCACCAAGCCGGTCGATCAGGAGCGCCTGCAGGGCGTGCTGCGCCTGGTGGCCAGCGCCCGTCAGCAACCGGCTTTCAGCGTGTCGCGGCGGTAGGGCCGGTGGAGACCACCCCCCGACGCGAGGCCATCTCCAGCCCCATCGCCGCCTGGTCCCGTGCGCTCAGCCGGCCGCGGGCCGCGGGGTAGATCACGGTCTCCTCCAGCGCGATGTGGCTGTCGTACAGCCCGATGAAGCGCTGCAGCAGTTCCAGTTCCTGGTGCGAGAAGTCGGCTTCCTGGCCCTGCGCGATGCGCTGCAGCGCCTCGCGCAGGCCCTGCCAGAGATGGTGCATCAGCCGGTGGTCCTGCTGGAGCCGGCGCACCGCGGCGTGCACCGCAGCATGGGCCGCGTCCCGGGGCAGGGCCAGCAGCGGCGGGAAGACATGGCGCTCCTCGTCTTCGTGGTGGTGCGGGGCGGCCACGTCGAAATAGCGCAGCACATCGGCCGCGGCCTGGCGGGCCGGCGCGTCGTTGCCCACCCGGTGCAGATGCTCGGCCAGGCGCTGCAACAGGGCCACGCTGCGTTGCACGCGTTCATGGCAGGCCTCGAGCATCTCGAAGGGCTGGTCGAAGCCGACGGCGGGAGACTGGAAACCGGGAAGCATGGCGGCGCTGCAGGGCCCGGTGCGATGGGCCCGGGGGTGTCGGCCATTGTGCGCGCAATGCCCTGAGCGGGGGAAGGTGCGGGCCGATGGGCCTTGCGGTGGATCAAGTTTCGTTCCTGGGGAGAACCCGCAGGCCGTGGGAGGCCGGGCCGGTGCAGATCGGCTTTCTTGAGCCAACGCAATACCCGCCGCGGGCCGAACTGAGACAGTCGGGGCTCGACGATCTCCGGGTGTGTGGAGCAGACGATGAACAGGCTCATGGACCGATACCGAGGCCATCCCGCCGGCGCGGCCCAGCGTGAGCGGGGCATTCCTTTCGACGCCAGGGTGGCGCTGCTACAGGCCGCGCTGGCGCCGGCGCGGGTCACCCGCGAGGCGGCACAGGCCCTGGCCGCTGTGGCACGCGAACACCTGCTGGAGGGGGGGCAGGTGGTCTTCGATCGCACCCAGAGGGGCTTGGCGCTGTGGTTGGTGGTCTCGGGCCAAGTGGCGCTGGGCACGCTGCGCGAGGGGCGGCTCGCCCAGCAGACCCGGCTGGTGGAGCCCGGTCAGTGGCTCGATGTGGCCAGCGCCTGGCTGGACGCTCGCTACCTCGAAGATGCGGTGACCCAGGGCGAGGCGCTGCTGTGGTCCTTCGATGGCGAGGCGGTGCGCGAGTGCTGCATGGACCACCCCAGCCTCGCCGACGGCCTGGTGCGCGCGCTGGCTCGCCGGGTGCGCTGCCTGACCGAAGGCACCCTGGGCCTGATGCTCAAGGATGCCGAGGCCCGCTGCGCAACCTGGCTGCTGGAGCATGCCGAGCTGCGTCCCGGCAGCGAGGGCGGCAAGACCGCCCTGGTGGCGCTGCGCGAACGCAAGCGGGCCATCGCCTCGCAACTGGCCGTGACCCCCGAGACCTTCTCGCGCGTGCTGCGCCAGTTGCGCGAGCGCCAGGTCATTGACGTGGCGGGCTATACCGTGAAAGTGCTGGACGTCGAGGCGCTGCGCCGCGTGGCCGGCTCGCCGCCGGGCGAACACGCGGCTGCGTGAGATGACTCAGCTGGCGGCCGGGGAGGTGGTGGCCTGCAGCAACTCGGCCGCCACCGCCACCGCGATCACCTCGGGCGCCTTGCCCTCGATGCCCGGCACGCCGATCGGGCAGCGCATGCGCGCGATCACCTCCGGCGCGATGCCCCGTTCGACCAGCCGGTGCTCGAAGCGCGCCCGCTTGGTTTTCGAACCGATCAAGCCGAAATAGCGGAAGTCGCCGCGGCGCAGGATGGCCTCGGTGATGCGCAGATCCAGGTCGTGCTGGTGCGTCATCACGAGGTAGCAGGCCCCGGGCGGGGCGCGGTCGACCTCGGCCTCCACGCCGTCCACGCAGATGCGCTCGACATGGGCCGCTTCGCTCCCCGGGGCTTCGGTGGGGAAGGCGTCGTCGCGCTCGTCGATCCACTGCACCTCACAGGGCAGGGTCGCCAGCAGGCGCACCAGGGCGCGCCCGACATGGCCGGCCCCATAGAGCTGCAGCACGAAGCGCGGTGCCTCGACGGCCCAGTCGGCCCAGGCGGCTTCGTCCAGCGGGGTAAAGCGCAGCACGACCACGCCGCCGCAGCACTGGCCCAGGCGCGGGCCCAGCGGGAAGCGCTGCGTGAAGGCCGTCCATCCCGGCTGGGCCAGGGCCTCGCGTGCCAGACGGATGGCCTCGAACTCCAGGTGGCCGCCCCCGATGGTGCCGGCCACCTCGGCGGCCGAGACCAGCATGCGCGTGCCGGCCTCGCGCGGGGCCGAGCCCTGGGTGTGGTCCACGCTCACCACCACGGCCGCAAGGCCACGGTCCAGCCAGGTGCGGGCGGTCTGGCGCACCATCAGGCGGCCCGCCGCACGGCCTCGACGGCCGCCAGGATGGCCTCGGGCGTGGCCGGTGCGCGCAGCGGCGGATCGACACGGTGGCCGCCCACGGCCGAGATGGCATCGCGGATCGCGAAGAACACCGAGAAGGGCAGCAGCAGCGGCGGCTCGCCCACCGCCTTGGAGCGATGGATGCTGTCCTCCCGGTTCTCGGCATCGAACAGCCGCACGTTGAACACCGGCGGCACGTCGTTGGCCGTGGGGATCTTGTAGGTGCTCGGTGCGTGCGTCATCAGCCGGCCGCTCACCGGATGCCACCACAGCTCCTCGGTGGTGAGCCAGCCCATGCCCTGGATGAAAGCGCCTTCCACTTGGCCGATGTCCACGGCCGGGTTGAGCGAGCGACCGGCGTCGTACAGCACGTCGGCGCGCAGCGTGCGCGCCTCGCCGGTGAGCGTGTCCACGATCACTTCGGACACGGCGGCTCCATAGGCGAAATAGTAGAAGGGGCGGCCTTTGAGGGTCTTCGGGTCCCAGTGGATCTTGGGCGTGGCGTAGAAGCCGTCGCTCCACAACTGCACGCGCGCCAGGTAGGCCTCCCATACCAGCTCGTGGAACGGCAGGCTGCGGCCGCCCACGCTCACGGTGTCGTTGGCAAAGCGCACCTCCTGCGGCGAGCCGCCATACCGGCTGGCGGCAAATGCGGCCAGCCGCTGCCGGATCTGGCGGGCGGCGTCCTGGGCCGCCTTGCCGTTGAGGTCGCTGCCGGTGGAGGCCGCGGTGGCCGAGGTGTTGGCCACCTTGTCGGTGTCCGTGGCGCTGCAGCGCACGCGCTCGAAGTTCACGCCCAGCTCATGGGCCACCACCTGGGCCACCTTGGTGTTCAGGCCCTGGCCCATCTCGGTGCCGCCGTGGTTCACCAGGATGGAGCCGTCGTTGTAGACGTGCACCAGCGCACCGGCCTGGTTGAAGTGCGGCACGTTGAAGGAGATGCCGAACTTCACCGGCGTGAGTGCGAGGCCCTTTTTCAGCACGGGGCTCGCGTCATTGAAGGCCCGCACGGCCTCGCGCCGGGCGCGGTAGTCCGAGCTGCGCTCCAGGGCGTCCACCAGCTCGTGGATCACGTTGTCCTCGACCGGCTGGCCGTAAGGGGTGGTCTGGCCTTCGCGGGCATAGAAATTGAGCTTGCGCACGTCCAGCGGGTCGCGGCCGAGGTCGCGCGCGATGGAGTCGAGGATCTGCTCGATCGCGATCGCGCCTTGCGGGCCACCGAAGCCGCGGAAGGCCGTGTTGCTCTGCGTGTTCGTCTTGGCCGAGTAGCCATGGATCGCCACCTCGGGCAGCCAGTAGGCATTGTCGAAGTGGCACAGCGCGCGGGTCATCACCGGCCCGGAGAGATCGGCCGAAAAGCCCGCGCGCGACACCATGTCGATCCGGGCTGCCAGCACGCGGCCCTCGTCGTCGTAGGCCACCTCGTAGTCGTAGTGGAAACAGTGGCGCCGGCCGGTGATGAGGAAATCGTCGTCCCGGTCCACGCGCAGCTTGACCGGGCGGCGCAGTGTGCGCGCTGCCACGGCCGCCACGCAGGCGAACAGCGCCGACTGCGACTCCTTGCCGCCGAAGCCGCCGCCCATGCGCCGGCATTCCACGCGCACATGATGGGCCTGCAGGCCCAGGGCTTGCGCCACCACATGCTGCATCTCGGTGGGGTGCTGGGTCGAGCACTGCACCAGCATGCCCTCGTCTTCGAGGGGGCGGGCGTAGGCGATCTGGCCTTCCAGGTAGAACTGCTCCTGGCCCCCCACGTCGAACACGCCCTTGAGCTTGCGCGGTGCCCGGGCCAGCACCTGCTCGAGCGCGCCCGGTGCGCTTTCGCGCCTCATGTGCATGGGCGGCAGCACGTAGCGGCCGGCCGCATGCGCGGCTTGCGGGGTGAGCACAGCCGGCAGGCTCTCGTAGGTCACCACCTCGGGCTGCCGGGCCAGGGCCGCGGCACGCCGGGCGGCTTCGACCGAGGTGGCTACCACCGCAAACACGGGCTGGCCCACGTACTGCACCAGACCGTCGGCCAGGATGGGGTCGTCGCCCTTCACGATGGGGGCGACATCGTTGGTGCCGGGGATGTCGCGCGCGGTGTAGACCGCCACGACACCCGGTTGCGCCCGCACGGGGTCGAGGTTCAGCGCGGTGATGCGCGCATGGGCCTCGCGTGACAGACCAAGCGCCGCATACAGCGTGCCGGCCACCTCGGGGATGTCGTCGGTGTAGGTGGCCTCGCCGGCCACGTGCAGGTGGGCCGATTCGTGGGGGCGGCTCACCCCCACGCGGGCCCCGGCGCGCAGGCGCCGCGCCTCGTCGTCGGCATCGATGCGCAGGGCCACGTTGTCCCGGTAGGCGGGGAAGGGCTCGCTGGGGTTCAGTTCGGTCAGGTCGGCACGCTTGTTCATGGCAAGTCCTCACACGTCGGCCGGGGCGGGCAGGGCGTGCGGCATGTCCTGCCACACCATCACGGGGGCCGCGCCGGGGCGGGTGTCGTGCCAGGCCCGCAGGATCAGGTTGCCCGCCACCCTCAGCCGGTACTCGGCCGTGGCCCGCATGTCGGTCAACGGCTGGTAGTCCTGCGAGAGCGCCTGCATTGCAGCCTGCACACGCTCGTGCGACCAGGGCCCGCCGCGTAGCGCGGCCTCGGCATGGGGGGCGCGGCGCACCGTGGCGGCCATGCCGCCGTAGGCCAGGCGCACGTCACGCACGGTGTCGCCGTCCAGCCACAGCGACAACCCCAGGCACACCGCCGAGATGTCGCTGTCGTAGCGCTTGCTGATCTTGTAGCCGCGCACCACCTGCCCGGCCTGGGGCAGGGGCACCTCCAGCGCCTGCACGAACTCGCCGGGCTCCAGCGCGTTCTTCATGTAGTCGAGGTAGAAGTCGGCGAGCATCAGGCGGCGCACCCGTGGGCCGCACCGCAGCACGATGCGCGCATCCAGCGCGATGAGCGCCGGGGCGCTGTCGCCGATG
>NZ_JBKBVU010000102.1:0-11403 GCF_046289365.1 Caldimonas sp.
GCGGTGGCGCCCTGGCCGCTCACGCGGGTCAGGTCGGCATCGTCGTCCAGCGGCCGACGCACCGGGTAGAAGGGCCCTTCGGTCATGGCCGGCAGCCCCCGGCGCGACGAGGCCAGCGCCGGCCCGGCCAGCCAGGCGGCGGCAAGTCCCACGCCGGTGGCCAGGTGGCGCCGACGCTGCGGCCAGACAAGACGGGACGAGGACATGGCAGGCTCCGGCAGGGCGATCGTCTGCTTGGGCCGCCGCGGCGCCCCGGAAGTTCCCGGTCTCAGCCGCGCCGGCGCTTCACGGCGTCGGACAGCACCTGCAGCACCTGCAGCGAATCGTCCCAGCCCAGGCAGGCGTCGGTGATGCTCTTGCCGTATTCGAGCTGGGCCGGGTCGTCCTTGCCGGCGTTGAACTTCTGGTTGCCCGGCTGCAGATGGCTTTCCACCATCACCCCGAAGATGCGCCTGGAGCCCCCACCCACCTGGGCGGCGATGTCGCGCGCGACGTCGAGCTGGCGCTCGTGCTGTTTGTTGGAGTTGGCGTGCGAGCAGTCCACCATCAGCGAGGGGTGCAGCTTGGCGGCCTCCAGCTCCTTGCAGGCGACCTCCACATGGGCGGCGTCGTAGTTGGGGGTTTTGCCGCCGCGCAGGATGACGTGGCAGTCCTTGTTGCCCTTGGTCTCGACGATGGCCACCTGCCCGTTCTTGTGCACCGACAGGAAGTGGTGCGCCCGGCTGGCCGCCTGGATGGCGTCGGTGGCGATGCGGATGTTGCCATCGGTGCCATTCTTGAAGCCGATGGGCGCCGACAGGCCCGAGGCCAGCTCGCGGTGCACCTGGCTTTCGGTGGTGCGCGCGCCGATGGCGCCCCAACTGATCAGGTCGCCGATGTACTGCGGCGAGATCACGTCGAGGAATTCGCTGCCCGCGGGCATGCCCAGACGGTTGATCTCCACCAGCAACTGACGCGCGATGCGCAGGCCCTCGTCGATGCGGAAGCTCTCGTCGAGGTAGGGGTCGTTGATCAGGCCCTTCCAGCCCACCGTGGTGCGGGGTTTCTCGAAGTACACGCGCATCACGATCTCCAGCGTGTCGGCGTACTTCTCGCGCTGCGCCAGCAGGCGGCGGGCGTAGTCGACGGCGGCGGCCGGGTCGTGGATCGAGCACGGGCCGATCACGAGCAGCAGCCGGTCGTCCTTGCCCTGCATGATGCGGCGGATGCGCTGGCGGGTCTCGGACACCAGGGTCTCGATGGCCGTGCCGCGGATGGGGAAGAAGCGGATCAGATGCTCCGGCGGCGGCAGCGGCGTCACGTCCTTGATCCTTTCGTCGTCGGTCTGGGAGGTACGGTCGACGGGCGCATACCAACCCTCGATGGCGCTGGCGGACTTGGCGTTCATGGGGTGCGTTCTCCTTGCTCGATCATCAGGGGTGCGGGCCGGTGCCTGCCGCGGCGGTCCCAGGGACGAAAAAAAACCGCCGGAGGGCTTCCGGCGGTTTTCTGGGATTCGGTTGCGGGCTGCAGTTACGCGCTGACCTCTCCTCCGCCGGTGCGGTGCGAGAACCAAAAGTAGGCAAAGAAAAAGGTCGTTGCGCGAGCCATGCGGTTAATGTAGCACGGGTTTGCGGCGCTGCGTCAAGACGGCACGTGGCGGCTGCGCCACGTCAAAGGAGGATGTCGGGCTCGCCCGGCCGCGGCGGGGGCGGCTCCTCGCCGCCTGCGGCCCGCAGCCCGCGCGTGAGTGCCGACCACCACAGCGGCCGGCGTGCCGGCGGCTCCAAGGCCGGGTCGGGGGCGCGCAGCACCTCGAGCTCGCCCAGCATGCGCGAGGCCACGTCCAGGAACTCGCGGCGCAGCAGGGGTTCGTCCACTTCGCGCGCCGAGGCGTCGATCCACACGTCGAGCATCCACTGCACCTCGGTGAAGGTCACGGCATAGTGGCGCAGCTGCTCGGGCAACACGCTGTGGCGGCCCAGCAGGTCGCGCCGCTGCCGCTCCAGGCGCTCGCGCATGTCCAGTTGCAGCCGCATGCGCACCGGCGGGCTGGCCGTGCGCACCTGGCGCACGAACTTCATCAGCTCGGTGTTGACGCGCTCCACCCGCTCGACCAGCTCGGGGTCGGGCGGCGCGCGCGGCGGCTCGGGCGGAGGGGCATCGGGGTCGGACATGGCAACCCGGCCGAGAGCAGTGCCGGGCCTGCCAGCGTAGTGCCTGACCCGCCCCCGATCAAGCCTGCCGGGCTGCTGGTGGGCCGCACCGTGCAAAAGCTCTCGGCAACTCTTCACGCCCGCCGCATGGGGCCGGGGCGGGGCCGGTGTGTCAGGCCGTGCCGCCGACGGTAAGGCCGTCGATGCGCAAGGTGGGCTGGCCCACCCCCACCGGCACGCTCTGGCCTTCCTTGCCGCAGGTGCCCACGCCGCTGTCCAGGCGCATGTCGTTGCCGATCAGACTGACGCGCGTGAGCGCATCGGGGCCGTTGCCGATCAGCGTGGCGCCCTTCACCGGGTACTGGATGCGGCCGTCCTCGACCCAGTAGGCCTCGCTGGCCGAGAACACGAACTTGCCGCTGGTGATGTCCACCTGGCCGCCGCCGAAGTTCACGGCATACAGGCCCTTTTTGATCGAAGCGACGATCTCCTCGGGCGACTTGTCGCCACCGAGCATGTAGGTGTTGGTCATGCGCGGCATCGGCACATGGGCATAGCTCTCGCGCCGACCGTTGCCGGTGGGCCGGACCTTCATCAGGCGGGCGTTCAGGCTGTCTTGGATGTAGCCGCGCAGGATGCCGTCTTCGATCAGCACATTGCGCTGCGTGACGTGGCCTTCGTCGTCGATGTTGAGCGAGCCGCGCCGGTCAGGCAGGGTGCCGTCATCGAGCACGGTCACGCCCTTGGCCGCCACGCGTTCGCCGATGCGGCCCGAAAAGGCGCTGGAGCCCTTGCGGTTGAAGTCGCCCTCCAGTCCATGGCCGATGGCCTCGTGCAGCAGCACGCCGGGCCAGCCCGGGCCGAGCACCACGGTCATCTCGCCGGCCGGCGCCGGGCGCGATTCGAGGTTGGTGAGCGCGGCCTTCACCGCGTCATCCACATAGCCCTCGATCACCCCGTCGTGGAAATAGCCCAGCCCGAAGCGGCCACCCCCGCCGCCCGTGCCCATCTCCCGGCGGCCGTTCTGTTCGGCGATCACCGTCACGCTCAGGCGCACCAGCGGACGCACGTCGGCCGCGATCGTGCCGTCGGCGCGCGCCACCAGCACCACGTCGTATTCCCCCGCCAGGCCGGCCATCACCTGCACGATGCGCGGGTCGCGTGCACGCGCCAGGCGCTCGACCTTCTCCAGCAACTCGACCTTGCGCGCGCTGTCCAGCGTGGCGATCGGGTCCATCGGTGCATACAGCGTGCGACTGCCCGCCACCTGGGGCCGGTCGACCTTCACGCGGCGGCTCTGGCCGGCCGCGGCAATGGTGCGCACGGTGCGCGCCGCGTCGAGCAACGCCGCCTCGGAGATGTCGTCGGAGTAGGCAAAGGCCGTCTTCTCACCCGAGACCGCCCGCACGCCCACGCCCTGGTCGATGCTGAAGCTGCCCGACTTGACGATGCCCTCCTCCAGGCTCCAGCCCTCGCTGCGCGTGTACTGGAAGTAGAGGTCGGCGTCGTCGATGCGGTGCTCGCCGATGGTGCGCAGAGCGCGGGCCAGGGCGTTTTCGTCCAGGCCGAAGGGCTCCAGCAGCAGCGAGCGGGCAACCGCCAGGCGTTCGAGGGTGGGTTCGCGCGAGATCATGAACTCATTGTAGGCAGGGCCCCGCCCCGCAGGGGCGACGAGGGTTTACCGTCCGTCGACGCTCACCGGCCGGACGCAGGCTCGCCGGTCTGCGCCAGCGCCTTGAGGTAGGCCAGGCCCGCGACCGCACGGCTGCCATACCAGCTCAGCATCTCGCCGTCGACGAGGAGCACCCGCGCGCCAGGCAGCGCCTGCGCCACCTCCTCCCGGTGGCGGCCGCCGAAACGGTAGGGCTCGCTGGACAGCAGCACCGTGTCCACCCCGGCCCGCCGGGCCTCGTCCCAGTCGAACACCGGGTAGCGGGCTGCGCCCCGGGCGCCCCCCGTCACCTCGGGCCAGGTCTGCCAGTTCACGCAGGCCAGCAGCCGCGAGATGTAGGTGTCGCGCGCCACGGTCATCCAGGGCTCGCGCCAGATGCAATACAACACCCGCTGCAGCGGCCAGGGGCCGGCGCCCTCCAGGGCGGCCAGCCCCTCGCGCAGCCGGGTGGCCAGGGCCTGGGCCCGCTCGTGCACCCCGGGCAAGGCGCCAAAGGCCTGCGCCATTTGCTCATACAGCGTGAGGTTGTCCTCGGGCGCACAAGGGTGCGTCACGATCACCTCGGGCACGAACTCGTGCAGGGCCTGCACCGTGGGCCACTCGTTCTCGTCGACGTTGACGACCACGTGCGTGGGCGCCAGCGCGCGCAGGGCCTCGAGCTTCACGTCCTTGGTGCCGCCCACCTTGGGCACGGCCGCCACCGCCTCGCGCGGATGGATGCAAAAGCCGGTGCGCGCGACGATCCAGGGCCCCAAGCCCAGGTCGAACAGGAGCTCGGTCACCGAGGGCACCAGGCTGGCAATGCGAGGGGAGTCGCGGGTGGGCACCGTCATGCCCTGATCTTGCCTCATTCCCGCCGCCGCCCGCGACGCACCAAAGCGGGGAGCGCCCGCATTCTCCGGATAAACCCGATCCGGGAAAACAACACTTTTTCACACCTGGATCTCCCATTCGCAGGCCGCTCGCCCATAATGGTCGGGTCTCTGTGTGGATGCGGCGCCTAGGCGTGAGTGGTTCTCGACGGGTAGAAGCTCCAACTGAACGATGAGCGATAGAAAGGAGCTCTCTCGATGGGCAACAAGCTGTACGTGGGCAACCTCGCCTATTCCATCCGCGACGAAGACCTGAACCAGGCCTTCAGCCAGTTCGGCGCGGTCACCTCGGCCAAGGTCATGATGGACCGCGACACCGGCCGCTCCAAGGGCTTCGGCTTCGTGGAGATGGGATCGGACGCCGAGGCCCAGTCGGCCATCAACGGGATGAACGGCCAGGCCCTGTCGGGCCGGGCGATCGTCGTCAATGAGGCCCGCCCGCGCGAACCGCGTCCGGGCGGCTTCGGCGGTGGCGGTGGCCGGGGTGGCTTCGGCGGTGGCGGCGGCCGCGGGGGTTACGGCGGCTGCGGCCGTGGCGGCTATGGTGGGGGTGGCGGCGGCTACGGCGGCGGTGGTCGCGGCGGCTACTGAACCCCCGTGCCTCACACACAAAACGGCGAAGCTTCGGCTTCGCCGTTTTGTTTGGCGGGGGCGCTCAGAACTTGTGCGGGCGCAACACCTGCACGTCGGCGAAGAACATCGTCACGCCGAAGTGCGGCACGTATTGCTGGAGCACATGCTCGGCGATCTGGTCGGCCACGGCGGCCTCGCAGATCACCTTCATCTCGATCGTGCGGTCGGCTTCCCAGGCGCCTTCGCGCACGCCCATGCTGCCTTCGCCGCGCACGTCGTAGACGGTGTAGCCGTGTGCGCCCAGGCGCTTGATGTCGGCCACGAGCTGCTTTTCCAGCGCGGCCTCGGCAATGATCACCAACAGCGTGCGGGGGTGTTTGGTCAGGGCCATGCTCAGGCTCCGGTCAGGGCTTTCGCCAAGGCAATGTACAGCGGGATGCCCACGAGGATGTTGAAGGGAAAGCTCACGCCCAGGGCCGCCGTGATCGACAGGCCGGCATTGGCCTCGGGCACGGCGATGCGCATGGCCGTGGGCGCAGCGATGTAGCTCGCGCTGGCCGCCAGCGTGGCCAGCAGCGCCACCCCGCCGGTGGACAGACCCAGCATCAACCCGACCGCCGCCCCGGCCAGCGACAGCACCGGCGGGGCGATCAGGCCCACGCCGATGACGGCCAGACCGAAGCGCCGCACCTCGGCGAGTCGGGCGCCGGCCACCAAACCCAGCTCCAGCAGGAACAGCGCGAGCACCCCCTTGAAGGGTTCGACGAAAACGGCACGGATGGGCGCCGTGCCCGCCTCGCCGGCGATCGCGCCGATCAACAGCCCGCCCACCAAGAGCAGCACGCTCTTGCCGAAGGCCACCTCGTGGGCCAGCGTGCCCCACCGCACCTCGCGCAGCCGCGACAGCCGCGCCAGCAAGATGCCGGCAATGATGCCCGGCGCCTCCATCACCGCCACCCACAGCGAGGCATGGGACTCATAGGGGATGCCTTGGCGGGTGAGCGCCGCGCTGGCCACCGCAAACGTCACCACGCTCACCGAGCCGTAATGGGCCGCCACCGAAGCCGCATCGGCCATGCTCAGGCGCAGCGCGCGCAGCACCGGATACAGCGCAAACGGAATCAGCAGCCCCAGCGCCATCGTGGCCCCCACCTGCGGCAGCAGCGTCATCAAGGGCTGTCGGGACAGCTCGATGCCGCCTTTCAGGCCGATGGCCAGCAGCAGGTAGATGGACAGCGTCTCGTACAGCGCCTCGGGCAAGCGCAGGTCCGAACGCACCAGGCGGGCGAAGACGCCCAGCAGGAAGAAGAAGACGACGACATCGATCATGATCGGCCGCGATGGTGCCACAAGCGCGGCGGCTGCGGGTGTCAGCCCGGCCGCGTCATCGCCAGCGGGTCGATCCAGCGGTCATAGTCTTCGGGGCTGACGAAGCCGCTTTCGATCGCGGCCTCGCGCAGCGTCAACCCATGCGCATGCGCGGCCTTGGCGATCTGTGCAGCACGGTCGTAGCCGATGTGGCGGTTCAGCGCCGTCACCAGCATCAGGTTGCGCTCCAGGTGCTCGTCGATCACCGCTTCGTTGGGCTCGAGGCCCTGCGCGCAATGCCGATCGAAGCTCTCGCAGGCATCGGCCAGCAAATCGATGCTCTCGAGCACGTTGTGCACCATCACCGGCTTGTACACATTGAGCTGGAAATTGCCCTGGGTGCCGGCAAAGGCCACCGCCGCATCGTTGCCGAAGACCTGCACGCACACCATCGTCAGGGCCTCGCACTGCGTAGGGTTGACCTTGCCAGGCATGATCGACGAGCCCGGCTCGTTCTCGGGGATGCGCAGCTCGCCGATACCGCAACGCGGCCCGCTGGCCAGCCAGCGCACGTCGTTGGCCATCTTCATCAGCCCGCCGGCCAGCGTGCGCAGCGCCGCCGAGCACTGCACCAGCGCGTCGTGCGCGGCCAGCGCGAAGAACTTGTCCGGCGCGCTGCGGAAGGGGTGGCCGGTGAGCTGCTCCAGGTGCCAGGCCGTGCGCTCGCCGAATCGCGGGTGCGCATTGAGCCCGGTGCCCACGGCCGTGCCGCCGATGGCCAGGTCGTACAGACCGTCCAGCGTCTGGCGCACCGCACGCAGGCCGAAGTCGATCTGCGACACCCAGGCGCCGATTTCCTGGCCCAGGGTGATCGGCGTGGCATCTTGCAGGTGGGTGCGGCCGGTCTTCACCAAGTGCTCGTAGGCGCGGGCCTTCACTTCCAGCGTGTGGCGCAGCGCCTGCACCGCCGGGAAGAGCCGCTCGTGGAGCTGCTCCACCACGGCGATGTGCATCGCGGTGGGAAAGGTGTCGTTCGACGACTGCCCGCGGTTGACATGGTCATTCGGGTGCACCGGCTGCTTGCTGCCCAGCACGCCGCCGGCGCGCTCGATCGCGCGGTTGGCGATCACCTCGTTGGCGTTCATGTTCGACTGCGTGCCCGAGCCGGTCTGGAACACCACCAGCGGGAAATGCTCGTCCAGCCGCCCATCGGCCACCTCCTGGGCAGCCGGCTCGATCAGCGCCACCAGCTCCGCCGGCAGCTCGCCCAGCTCAGCATTGGCCCGCACGGCCGCCAGCTTGAGCAGGCCCAGGGCGCGAATGAGGGGGCGTGTCCACACGAAGCGCGGCACACCGATCCTGAAATGCTGGATCGAGCGCTGCGTCTGCGCGCCCCAGTAGCGGTCGGCCGGCACCTCGATGGGGCCCATGGTATCGGTCTCGATGCGAGTGGGCATGTGCGTCTCCCAGCCATCGCACGGCGGATGGCCCGGCCCCAACGATAGCGCCGATGCCCGGCGCTGTGTGCCGATCGCGCCAAGATCCGTCGCGAGGGCCTGTCACAGCCGCTTACGGCTCGACACAGTCATTTGCAGGCCTTGATTCCTAGAATGCCTTCGCGCCTGCCGGGCGCGATGCACCACAAGAGTCAGAGAGGACTTTCCATGCTGCACACCACCGTGCCGCTGGCCGACGCCGTCGGCAAGCACATCAGCGACTTCTGCGCTTTCGCTCTCGGCAAAAACGATGGCGCCAACCACTGCGCCCACTTGGTCAGCCACCTGATGGGTTATGAATTCGGCGCCACCTGCAAAAACGCCACGCTGGCGGAAAAGCAGCGCCCCGAAAAAGGCGCTTGCATCCGTGTCGACGAGATCTTCAACCGCTCGCACGATGTCGGCCCCTGGGACGAGCGTCCCGCGCATCTCCAGGCATGTCTGATCTTTGTGTGCAGGCGCAGCAACATGCGGCGCCTGGGTCATCGGCTGGTCATGGGGTCGTCCAGGGCCAAGCACGTGGGCATCCACTTGGCCGATACCGTCTGGCACTACAGCAATCGCAGCGACCAAGTCGTCAGTCAACGTGTGGTGGATTTCCGAACGACATTTCGTCGCCAGTACCAGCTCGCCGGAGATCCTGTCGAGTTCTACTACGGGAGCCTGTCATGAGAGCGCTCCTCCTTGCCGTCAGGGTCACGTTGCTTGTGGGAAGCCTCGCGCTGCCACCTGGGCTACTGTCTTCCCCCCTCGAGCCCAGGTCCGGACGTCCAGCCACGATCGACCCTTCTGTTCCCCCGGAGAGTGCGCAGCTCATTCAGCTCTTCCTCGAAAACGCTCACCAGCCCAGTGCCAATACCCCTTGCGACAACTCGCCGGATGCCAAACGCCGCACTTTGCGCGAGGAACTGTCGATGCTGCTGGGATATGGCGTGAGGATGTCGGCCCAACACTACCTGTCGATGCGAACAATCTGCGAGCCCGGCCAAGCCCAGCGGCCCGACGGATCGCTGGTGGACGTGTGGGTCTGTTCCTTCCATGTCGAAACGACCGATGCCCGCAGGCGCCCTCAACAGGGAGGCTTGATCATGGGCTCGTTCACGCGGTCGAGCTGGGAGCTGCTGCCCCACACACTGCACTGCTCGTGAAGGCAGCCGTGAGGCTTTATTGTTGAGAACGCACCTGTGGCAGCTCGGAGCCGCCTTGATGCTGGCAGGCTGCGCGCACGCTCCCATCGACCCTTGGACAGGCGAGCGAGTGGCCATCGATCCCACCCAACCGCCGCGAGGGGCGCAGATGGTGCAGCTCTTCCTGAGCCAGGGCAGCGCATCGCTGCGCGGCTCGGGTTGCATGTCCAACGAAGCGCTCGACGCCCGGCTCACGCTCCGGGAGCGGCTGGCGCAGGTCTTGGGAGAGGCGCTGGATCACCCCGAGCATCACCGTGCCGTGCTGCAGGGAGCCTGCAAGGCCGATCAGGTGGAAGCGCCCAACGGACAGGTCGTCGACGCGTGGGCCTGCTCGCTCAACGTGGTGCAGGAGGACGTCACCGAAGGTTTCGTGGCGAACACCTTCGTGCGGGGCCACTTCACCAAGGATCGCTGGCACCTCGTGCCGGGCAGCCTGCTGTGCCTGTGAGGGTCCTCACTCCCCTCTGCGCTTCTTGCGCGCCCGCCCGGCAAACAGCCGGTCGAACCAGGCATTGGGCAGCGCGCGCAGCAGCTTGGCCACCACGCCCATCTGCCAGGGGATGACGCGGTAGCTGGTGCCGGCGTCGATGGCGGCGAAGGCGCGCTCGGCGAAGGCCTCGGCGCTCATCAGGAAGGGCATGGGGTAGCGGTTCTCGCGGGTGAGCGGGGTGTCGATGTAGCCGGGCAGCAGGGTCACCACCGGCACACCGTAGGGGCGCATCTCGCCGCGCAGGCTTTCGCAGTAGTTCACCACCGCGGCCTTGCTGGCGCAGTAGGCGCCATGGCCGGGCAGCCCGCGGATGGCCGCCACGCTGGCGATGCCCACCAGGCGGCCCGAGCGGCGTGCGCGCAGGCCCTCGATGAAGGGATGGAAGGTGGCGGCCATGCCCAGCACATTGGTCTCGAGGGTGGCGCGCATCACGTCCAGGTCGTCGAAGATGGCCGTGTCCATGCCCACGCTGATGCCGGCATTGGCGATCACCACCTGGGGCAGTCCCTGGGTTTCGATGCAGGCGCGGCCGGCGGCGGCCAGGGCCTGCACGTCGCGCACGTCGGCGGCATATACCGCGCAGTCCTCGGCCGTCCAGCCCTGGGCCCGCGCCCAGGCCTCGGTCTCGGCCGCGCGGCGCGCCACCAGAGCCAGGCGCCAGCCCGCGCGGTGGAAGCGCTGCGCCAGCGCCTGGCCGATGCCGCTGGAAGCCCCGGTGATGTACACCAGCGGCCGGCTCATGAGGCACCCCCGCTGTGCCGCGCCGGGGGCAACACGCCCTGCACTCCGCCGCGCAACTCGAGCACACGCCGGGCATGGTCGTAGACCAGGGCCTGGCCGGACAACTGCATCGCGCCTTGCACCAGCGTGACCGGCAGGTCCGACACGATGCGCTGCGCATCGACGAAGAACTGCAGCTCCTCGCCGCGGAACTCCATCGGCTGGTCCAGGGGATCGCGCGCCGGGTCGGCCCCGGCCTCACGGACCACACGGGCCCCGCCGACCAGGCGCACCAGGCTGCCGTCGCCCTCGGCCTGGGCCTGGCGCGCGGTGGCCACCGTGACGCGGCCGTTCGCGTCGGTATGGCGCACTCGCACCTCGTCGATCTCGAGCCGGTCGGTATCGGGATAGTGGCGCAGGGTGCGCCCCTCCAGGCGCAGGCCAGGCAGGCCGGCGCCGCTGTAGTGCTGTACGGAAAAGCGTTGCATCACGTAGTCGGGGTCGCTGCGCGGCGGGCGGTTTTCGCCCGGCATCTCGGGCACCGGGGTGCTGCGCACCAGCCAGTAGGTCAGGCCGGCCAGCACGGCCATCAGCACCACCGGCAGCGAGGCCGTGAGCCGGTCCAGCGCCTGGGCCCAGCGCGACAGCCGCGGCCGCCCGGCCGGCGCGCCGACCTCGATGCGGCCCAGGCCGGTTCGCGCGTCGGTAGGGCCTGCGCCGCCCACTTCAGGCCCCGGCCGCCGCGCGGCCGTCGTCCAGGGTCTGCAAATGGCCCTGCAGCAGCCGGGCGTAGCGTCCGCTGGCCATCAGCAGCAGGTCGCAGAACTCGCGGGCCGCACCCTCGCCGCCGCGCAGCGTGCACACATGGTGGGCCACGGCCTTGGCCTCGGCGTGTGCATTGGCCGGTGCGCAGGCCCAGCCGGCGCGCACCAGCAGCGGCAGGTCGGGCC
>NZ_JBKBVU010000103.1:0-11323 GCF_046289365.1 Caldimonas sp.
GCAGGCGATCGCGCAGGGGCTCGAGCGGTTCGTGCCGGTGAGCGGCCGCTCGCAACTGCAGGCGCTCGTGCTCGACGGGGCCCCGTTGCTGCTGGTCAACGACAGCTACAACGCCAACCCCGATTCCGTGCGCGCCGCCATCGACGTGCTGGCCGAGCTGCCCGCGCCGCGCTGGCTGGTGCTGGGAGACATGGGCGAGGTGGGCGACCAGGGCCCGGCCTTCCATGCGGAGGTGGGGGGCTACGCGCGCGAACGCGGCATCGAGACGCTGTGGGCGGTGGGAGCGCTGAGCCTGCATGCCGCCCGCGCTTATGGCGGGGCAGCCGTGCATTTCGCGTCCACCGCCGATGCCGTGGCGGCGTTGGGTCAGCGGCCCGGCGGCGCGCGCAGCGTGCTCGTCAAGGGGTCGCGGTTCATGAAGATGGAACAGGTGGTGCAGGCGCTGCAGGCCCTGGCTGCTGTGGTGCACGACGATACGGCACGCCCGCAGGACCGCGGCGGCGCGCAGGGAAAGGATCTGCCATGCTGATCACGCTGGCGCAATGGCTGCAGGGGCTGTCGCCCGACTTCGGTTTCCTGCGTGTGGTGCAGTACCTCACGTTCCGCGCGGTAATGGCGGCCATGACGGCGCTGCTCATCGGCCTGGTCTTTGGCCCCTGGGTGATCCGCAAGCTCACCGAGTTGAAGATCGGCCAGCCCATCCGCGAATACGGTGTGCAGGCCCACCTGTCCAAGCGGGGCACGCCCACCATGGGTGGCGTGCTGATCCTGCTGGGCGTGACGGTGTCCACGCTGCTTTGGTTCGACTGGTCCAATCGCTTCGTCTGGATCGTGCTGCTCGTCACACTGGGCATGGGCGCCATCGGCTGGGTCGACGACTGGCGCAAGGTCGTGCAGAAGAACCCCGAGGGCATGCGCTCGCGCGAGAAGTATTTCTGGCAGTCGCTCATCGGTCTGGTGGCGGCCACCTATCTGGCCTTCGCGGTGTCCGAGTCGTCCAACCTGCGCGTGCTCGAACTCTTCGTGCGCTGGGTGCAGTCGGGCTTTGCCAACCCTCTGCCCCCCAATGCCGATCTTTTCGTGCCTTTCTTCAAGACGGTGAGCTATCCGCTGGGTGTGTGGGGCTTCATCATCCTGAGCTACCTGGTCATCGTGGGATCGAGCAATGCCGTCAACCTCACCGACGGCCTGGACGGCCTGGCCATCATGCCGGTGGTGATGGTGGGGTCGGCCCTGGGCGTGTTCGCCTATGTGGTGGGCAATGCGGTCTATTCGCGCTACCTGCTCTTTCCCTACATCCCCGGCGTGGGCGAGTTGCTGATCTTCTGCGCGGCGATGGCCGGCGCGGGGCTGGCCTTCCTGTGGTTCAACACGCACCCGGCCCAGGTCTTCATGGGCGACGTCGGGGCCCTGGCCCTGGGCGGTGCCCTGGGCACGATCGCAGTCATCACGCGCCAGGAGATCCTGCTGGCCGTCATGGGTGGCATCTTCGTCGTCGAGGCCCTGTCCGTGATGCTGCAGGTCGTCTATTTCAAGTACACCAAACGCAAGTACGGCGAGGGCCGGCGCATCCTCAAGATGGCGCCGCTGCACCATCAC
Organism: Caldimonas sp.; assembly: GCF_046289365.1. NCBI lineage: Bacteria > Pseudomonadati > Pseudomonadota > Betaproteobacteria > Burkholderiales > Sphaerotilaceae > Caldimonas > Caldimonas sp. The sequence goes on from NZ_JBKBVU010000103.1 coordinate 1,600, forward strand.
TTCGAGAAGTCCGGCTGGACCGAGACGCAGGTCGTGGTGCGCTTCTGGATCATCACCATGCTGCTGTGCCTGGTGGGACTGGCCTCGCTCAAGCTGCGCTGAACCAAGAACATCGAACACTCGCCATGAAGGATCTGCAAGGCATCACCGTTCTCGTGCTGGGGCTGGGCGCTTCGGGCCTGGCCATGGCGCGCTGGTGCGTGCGCTGCGGCGCCCGGGTGAAGGTCTGGGATTCGCGCGAGCAGCCGCCCCAGGCGCAGGCGCTGCGCCAGGAACTGCCCCAGGTCGAATTGCTCTCGGGCGAGGCCGTTCCTGCGCTGGTCGAGGGGGTGCAGCGCATCCTCAAGAGCCCCGGCCTGTCCCCGCACGACGAGCGACTGCAGGGGCTGCTGGCCGAGGCGGCCCGCCGGGCCGTGCCGGTGCACGGTGAGCTTGACCTCTTCGCCCGCGCGCTGGCCGACCTGAGGGCCGAGCGCCGCTATGCGCCCAAGATCGTGGCCGTCACCGGCACCAACGGCAAGACCACCACCACCGCGATGGCCGCACTGCTGATCGAGCGCGCCGGCCGCCGCGTGGCCACGGCCGGCAACATCGGGCCCACGATGCTCGACACCCTGGGCCGTGCCCTCGACCTCGAGCCCGAGGTGCCGGCCGACGTCGTGCAGGACACGGTCCCGGAGCCGCCGCTTCAGGTCTCGGCGCCGACCGAGGACGCCGGCGCGGTGGACGACGACACCCAGGCCGTCGAGGCCATCCACGAGGCCGAACGCCATATCGAAGAGACGCTCGAGGCCGTCGCGGCGCTCACGGGCGAGGACGAGCCGGCGCTGCGGATCGTGCCGCCCCCGCCCCCGCCGCCGGTGTTCGAACACCTGCCCGAGGTGTGGGTGCTGGAGCTGTCGAGCTTCCAGCTCGACGGGGTGCAAGGCTTCGAGCCCAGCGCCGCGGCCGTGCTCAACCTCAGCCAGGACCACCTGGACTGGCACGGCAGCATGGACGCCTACGCGGCGGCCAAGGCGCGCATCTTTGGCCGTGAGGCGGTGATGGTCATCAACCGCGACGATCCCCGGGTCGAGGCGATGGTGCCGGCGCCCCAGACCGTCGGCAAAGGGCGCTCGGCCAAGCTCATCGAACGGCAGGTGGTGCGCTTCGGTCTGGACGCCCCCACCCATCCCGGTGACTACGGTCTGGTCGTGGAGGGCGGCATGGCTTGGCTGGTGCGGGCGATGGCCTCCGACGAGCCCCAGAAGGCGGCCCGTCGTCGCAAGGACGACGCTGGCGAGGAACTGCACATCCAGCGCCTGATGCCGGCCGATGCGTTGCGCGTGCGCGGCCGTCACAACGCGGCCAATGCTTTGGCCGCCCTGGCGCTGGCCACCAGCGTCGGCTGCCCGCTGGCCCCGATGCTCCATGGCCTGCGCGAGTATGCCGGCGAGCCCCACCGCGTCCAGCACGTGGCCACGGTGGCTGGTGTGGACTACGTCGACGACAGCAAGGGCACCAACGTCGGCGCCACGGTGGCCGCGCTCACGGGGCTGGGGGCCGACCGGGAAGGTCGTCGGCTGCTCGTGATCCTGGGCGGCGACGGCAAGGGACAGGATTTCACACCGCTGGCCGACCCCGTCTCGCGTCACGCACGCTTCGTGGCGCTGATCGGGCGCGATGCCCCGGCCCTGGAGTGCGCGCTGGCCGCCACTGGTGTCACACTGGCGCGCTTCGACTCCCTGGAAGCCGCGGTGCGCGGCTGTGCCGAACGCGCCGAGCCCGGCGACGTCGTGCTGATGAGCCCGGCCTGCGCGAGCCTGGACATGTTCCGCAACTACGGTCATCGCGCTGAAGTCTTCATGGCCACCGTGCGGGCGCTGGCCGATGAGCGGGGAGAGATGGTGTGACTGCCACCTCGCGCACCACCGGCGGCTGGGACGCTTTCAAGGCGCGCCTGGCATCACTGTGGCCGGCGGCCGGCGGCAGGAAGGGTCGCGACGTGCCGGTGCGCGACTGGGTGGCCACCGGCCGGCCCGTCCGTCTGCGAGGATTCGACCAGACCCTGGTGTGGGTGGTCGTGGCCCTGCTCGCGCTGGGCCTGGTGATGGTCTATTCGGCCTCGGTAGCCCTGCCCGACAATCCGCGCTTTGCGCGCTATGCCTCCACGCACTTCCTCGTGCGCCATGCACTGTCGATCGGGCTGGCCTTCGTCGCCAGCCTCGTGGTGTTGCAGATCCCGATGCAGGCCTGGGAAAAGCATGCGCCCTGGCTGTTCGTGGGAGCCCTGGTGCTGCTGGCGGTGGTGCTGCTGCCCTTCATCGGCAAGGGCGTGAACGGTGCGCGCCGCTGGATCCCGCTGGGCTTTCTGAACTTCCAGCCTTCGGAACTGGCCAAGCTCGCAATCGCGATGTACGCCGCAGGCTATATGGTGCGCAAGATGGACGTCAAACAGCGCTTCTTCCAGGCCGTGGCGCCGATGGCCGCCGCGCTGGTGGTGGTGGGCGTGCTGCTGCTGGCCCAGCCCGACATGGGGGCCTTCATGGTGATCGCCGCCATCGCAATGGGCATCCTCTTCCTGGGGGGCGTGAACGGGCGCATGTTCTTCCTGATGGCCGCGCTCATCGTGGCGGCCTTCGTTGTGATGATCAGCGTCAGCGAATGGCGGCGCGAACGCATCTTCGCCTATCTCGACCCGTGGAACGAAGCCTACACCCTGGGCAAGGCCTACCAGCTCTCGCATTCGCTGATCGCCTTCGGTCGCGGCGAGATCTTCGGCCAGGGGCTGGGCTCCAGTGTGGAAAAGCTGCACTACCTGCCCGAGGCCCATACCGACTTCCTGCTGGCCGTGATCGGCGAGGAGCTGGGCTTCATCGGCGTGGCCGCCGTGATCTTCGCCTTCTTCTGGCTCACGCGGCGCATCTTCCACATCGGCCGCCAGGCCATTGCGCTCGACCGTGTCTTCTCGGGTCTGCTGGCGCAGGGCATCGGCATCTGGATGGGCGGGCAGGCCTTCATCAACATGGGCGTGAACCTGGGAGTGCTGCCCACCAAGGGCCTGACCTTGCCGCTGCTGAGCTATGGCGGCTCGGCCATCCTGATGAACTGCATCGCCATCGCCGTCGTGCTGCGCATCGACATCGAAAACAGGCAGCTCATGAGGGGAGGTCGGACGTGACCCATCACCTCGTCATCATGGCCGCAGGCACCGGTGGTCACATCATTCCGGGCCTGGCCGTGGCGCAGGAAATGCAGCGCCGCGGCTGGAGCGTGAGTTGGCTGGGCACGACCACCGGCATGGAAAACCGCCTGGTGCCGGCGGCCGGCATCGCGCTGGACACCATCGGGTTCACGGGCCTGCGCGGCAAGGGGTGGTGGCACACCCTCACCGGTGGCCTGCGCCTGTTGGCCGCCTTCGTGTCGTGCTGGCGCATCCTGGGCCAGCGCAGAGCCGACGCCGTGCTGGGCATGGGGGGGTATGTGTGCTTCCCCGGCGGCGTGATGGCTGCGGCACGCCTGAAGCCGCTGGTGCTGGTGAATGCCGATGCCTCGTTGCTGCTGAGCAACCGTGCGCTGCTGCCGGTGGCCGATGCCGTGGCTTTTGGCTTCGATGGGGCGGCCGCCACGAAGACGAAGCGGGCGGTGGTCACCGGCAACCCGGTGCGTGAAGAGATCGAAGCCCTGCCGGGCCCCGAGGAGCGCTTGGCCGGCCGCGAAGGCCCGCTGCGTGTGCTGGTGGTGGGCGGCAGCCTGGGCGCGCGCGTGCTCAACGAGATCATGCCCAAGGCTGTGGCGCGGATTGCGGCCGAGGAACGCCCGAGCGTGGTCCATCAGACCGGCGCGCTCAACCGCGATGCGGTCAAAGCGCTGTACCAGGCCGAGGGTCTGGACCCCGACCGCGATGTTGAGGTCTTGCCCTTCATCGACGACATGGCCCGACGGCTGGCCGAGTGCGACGTGGTCGTTTGCCGCGCCGGCGCGGTCACCGTGAGCGAGCTGTGCGCCGCCGGCGTGGCCAGCGTGCTGGTGCCGCTGCTGGCGAGCACCACCTCGCACCAGCGCGACAACGCCCAGTACATGGCCCAGCACGGTGCGGCGCTGCACCTGCCGCAGGCCGAACTTACGCCCGAGCGCCTGGCCGAGGTCCTGCGCGGCCTGGACCGCGAGACCCTCAGAACCATGGCACGCAAGGCCCGCAGCCTGGCCCGTCCGCGCGCCGCGGCCCGCGTGGCCGACGAAATCGAAAAGCTGGTGCATGCCCACCGCGGAGGTGCACGATGAAACACGCCGTCAAACACATCCACTTCGTCGGCGTGGGGGGCGCCGGCATGAGCGGCATCGCCGAGGTGCTCTTCAACCTGGGCTACACCGTCTCGGGTTCGGACCAGAGCGACAGTGCCACGGTGCGTCGCCTGGCGGCCCTGGGTCTGAAGGTGATGATCGGCCACGATGCCGAGAACATCGCCGGGGCCGACGCCATCGTCACCTCCACGGCGGTGCGCGGCGACAACCCCGAAGTGATCGCTGCCCGCGCGCACCGTGTTCCGGTGGTGCCACGCGCGGTGATGCTGGCCGAGCTGATGCGCCTGAAGCAGGGCATCGCGATCGCCGGCACGCACGGCAAGACCACCACCACCAGCTTAGTGGCCAGCGCGCTGGGCGAGGCCGGCGTCGATCCCACCTTCGTGATCGGCGGGCGCCTGAACAGCGCCGGCGCCAATTCCCGCCTGGGGTCGGGGCAGTACATCGTCGTCGAGGCCGACGAATCCGATGCCTCCTTCCTGAACCTGATGCCCATCGTCTCGGTCGTCACCAACATCGATGCCGACCACATGGAGACCTACGGCCACGACTATGCGAGGCTGAAGGCGGCTTTCGTCGACTTTCTGCACCGCATGCCTTTCTACGGTGCGGCCATCCTGTGTGCCGACGACCCTGGCGTGCGCTCCATCATCCCGATGATCTCGCGCCCGGTGGTCACCTACGGCTTCGGTCCGGACGTGCAGGTGCGCGCCGTCGACGTGCGTGCCGAGGGTGCTCGCATGCACTTCACCTGCCAACGCCGCAACGGTGTGGCCATGCCCGATCTCGAGGTCACGCTCAACCTGCCGGGTGAACACAACGTGCTCAATGCCCTGGCCGTGATCGGCGTGTGCACTGAACTCGAATTGCCCGATGCCCCGGTGCTGAAGGCCCTAGCGGAGTTCAAGGGGGTGGGCCGGCGCTTCCAGCGCTACGGTGACCTGCCGGCCACGGGGGGCGGCCACTTCACGCTGATCGACGACTATGGCCATCACCCCGTCGAGATGGCCGCCACGCTGGCGGCCGCGCGCGGTGCCTTCCCGGGCCGCCGCTTGGTGCTGGCCTTCCAGCCGCACCGCTACACCCGCACGCGCGACTGCTTCGAAGACTTCGTCAAAGTCATCGGCCAGGGTGCCGATGTGGTGCTGCTCACCGAGGTCTATGCCGCCGGCGAGTCGCCCATCGTGGCCGCCGACGGCCGCTCGCTGGCACGCGCCCTGCGTGTGGCCGGCAAGCTCGATCCGGTCTTCGTCGATGAGATCGGCGACATGGCCCAGGCCATCGTCGACCATGCGCGTGACGGCGACGTGGTCATCACGATGGGGGCGGGCAGCATCGGCGGGGTGCCGGCCCAGGTGCTGGAGTTGTTGAAGGAATCCGCATGAAGTTCGACCTGTCTTCCATTGATGTGAAGGCGCTGGGCAAAGTGGCCGTGCTGATGGGCGGCCTGTCGGCCGAGCGCGAGGTCTCGCTGATGTCCGGCACCGGCGTGCTGCAGGCGCTGCAGTCCCAGGGGGTCGATGCTCACCCCTTCGATCCGGCCGAGCGCGACCTGTGCGAGCTCAAGCGCGAAGGCTTCGCGCGCTGCTTCATCGCCCTGCACGGCCGCTTCGGCGAGGACGGCACGGTGCAAGGCGCGCTGGAACTGCTGCGTATCCCCTACACCGGCTCGGGCGTGATGGCCTCCAGCATGGCGATGGACAAGATCATGACCAAGCGCGTCTGGCGTTTCGAGGGCCTGCCCACGCCCGACTGGCGCCTGGTGGGCAGCGCCGAGGAAACCCGTGCCGCCCTGCAGGCCCTGGGCGCACCGATGATCGTCAAGCCTGCGCGCGAAGGCTCCACCATCGGTCTGACCAAGGTGGAGCGCGTCGAGCAGTGTGACGCCGCCTATGCCCTGGCTGCGACCTACGACCCCGAGGTGCTGTGCGAGGAATTCATCGCCGGCGACGAGACCACCTGCCCGGTGCTGGGCGAGGGGGTCTCGGCCCAGGCCCTGCCAGTGATCCGCATCGTGGCGCCCGAGGGCAACTATGACTACCAGAACAAGTACTTCACCGACACCACGCAGTACCACTGCCCGAGCGGCCTGCCGCAGGCGGAAGAACGCGAGATCCAGCGCATCGTCGTGCAGGCCTACCGCACCCTGGGCTGCCGCGGCTGGGGCCGCGCCGACGTGATGATCCGTGCCAGCGACCGCCGGCCCTTCCTGCTGGAGATCAACACGTCGCCGGGGATGACCGGCCATTCCCTGGTGCCCATGTCGGCGCGTGCCGCCGGGCTGTCCTACGAGCAGCTCTGCCTGTGGCTGGTGTCGCAGGCGGGGTTGGAACACCGTGTGGGTAACTGAACCATGCCGCTGGACGTCCGCCTCATGAACGCCACCGCCGCCGTGCTGTGCGCACTGGCTGCGCTGGTCTTCCTGTGGGCGGCGGCAAGCTGGGTGGTGCGCTGGCCCATGTTCTCGATCCGGGCCATCCGCATCGACGGCGACGTGGCCCGCAACTCGGCGGCCACGATCCGTGCCAATGCCTTGCCGCGGTTGAGTGGCAACCTCTTCACGATGGATCTTGCGCGCAGCCAGCAGGCTTTCCAGGCCGTGCCCTGGGTGCGCCAGGCCGTAGTGCGCCGGGTGTGGCCCAACCGGCTGGCCGTCACACTCGAAGAGCATGTGCCAGTGGCCTACTGGCGTGGCGCCAAGGGCGAGGACCGCATCGTCAACAGCTTCGGCGAGGTCTTCGAGGCCAACCTGGGCGATGTCGAGGACGAGAACCTGCCCACGCTGATCGGGCCCGAAGGCAGCGCGGCGCGGGTGCTGGCGCTGTACCGCGAGGTGGCCCCCGTGCTGGCCCGCCTGGGCTCGCCGGTGGTACAGCTCGGCCTGTCCGAACGTGGTCACTGGCACGCGGAGCTCGACAATGGCGCGCGCATCGAACTGGGCCGTGGCAGCTCCGAGGAGGTGATGGCCCGCATCGATCGGCTGGTGGCCACGATCGGCCAGGTCACCGCACGCTACCCCGGACCGCTCGAGTACGCCGACCTGCGCCACCGTGACGGCTACGCCGTGCGCATCCGCGGGGTGACCACACAGACGACCCCGGCTGCAAGGAATTGAGGATTTTCATGGCCAAGGAATACAAGGATCTCGTCGTCGGCCTGGACATCGGCACCGCCAAGGTGATGGCGGTCGTCGCTGAAGTGTTGCCCAGCGGGGAGCTGCGCTTGGCGGGGCTGGGCGTGGCTCCCTCCCACGGGCTCAAGCGCGGCGTGGTGGTCAACATCGACGCCACCGTGCAGTCCATCCAGCAGGCCCTGAAAGAGGCCGAGATGATGGCCGACTGCAAGATCACGCGCGTGTACACCGGCATCACCGGCAGCCACATCCGCGGGCAGAACAGCACCGGCATGGTGATCGTGCGCGACAAGGAGGTCACGCCCATCGACGTGGCGCGCGTGGTCGAGACCGCCAAGGCCATCAACATCCCCAACGACCAGAAGCTGCTGCTGGTCGAACCGCAGGAGTTCGTGATCGATGGGCACGAAGTGAAGGAGCCCATCGGCATGAGCGGCGGGCGCCTGGAGGTCAAGGTGCACATCGTCACTGGTGCGCAGAGTGCGGCCGAGAACATCATCAAGTGTGTGCGCCGCTGCGGCCTGGAGGTCGAGCAGCTCGTGCTCAATCCCAGCGCCTCGGCGGCGGCGGTGCTCACCGAGGATGAAAAGGACCTGGGCGTGTGCCTGGTCGACATCGGCGCCGGCACGACCGACGTGTCCATCTTCACCGACGGCTCCATCCGCCACACCGCGGTCATTCCCATCGCCGGGGATCTGATCACCAGCGACATCGCGATGGCACTGCGCACGCCCACGAAGGATGCCGAGGAGATCAAGGTGGAGTCGGGCGTGGCAAAGCAGATGCTGGCCGACCCGGACGAGCAGGTCGAAGTGCCGGGTCTGGGCGACCGCGCCCCGCGCATGCTCAGCCGCCAGGCCCTGGCCGGCGTGATCGAGCCGCGCGTGGAGGAGATCTTCTCGCTGGTGCACCAGGTCATCCGAGAAAGCGGCTATGAGGAGCTGCTGTCCTCGGGCATCGTGCTGGCCGGGGGCTCGGCCGTGATGCCCGGGATGGTCGAACTGGGCGAGGACATCTTCCTCAAGCCCGTGCGCAAGGGCATTCCGACCTACTCGGGGGCCCTGCATGACATGGTGGCCAATCCGCGCTCGGCCACCGTGATGGGTTTGCTGGAGGAGGCGCGTCTGTCGCGCGTGCGCGGTCACCGGGCGGCCCAGCAGGCCGGTTCGGTGCAGTCGTTCTTTGGACGGGTGAAGGACTGGTTCATCGGGAATTTTTGAGCGTGGGGCCGGAAGAAGACCCCGCATGTGTTTCTTGTGTGATGGCAACTGCAACGACGAAGGAGGTTCATCATGGCTATCGAGATGATTGAAGAGTTCAACCTGGGCACGCAGATCAAGGTGATCGGCGTGGGTGGCGGCGGCGGCAACGCGGTCGAGCACATGATGGCCCAGGGCGTGCAGGGCGTGGAGTTCATCTGCGCCAACACCGACGCCCAGGCGCTCAACCGCTCCTCGGCGCACAAGCTCATCCAGCTCGGCACCACCGGCCTGGGGGCCGGCTCCAAGCCCGAGGCCGGCAAGGCCGCGGCCGAGGAGGCGGTGGACCGCATCCGTGAGGCGGTCGACGGCGCCCACATGCTCTTCATCACCGCCGGCATGGGCGGCGGCACCGGCACGGGGGCAGCTCCGGTGATCGCCCGGGTGGCCAAGGAGATGGGCATCCTGACCGTGGGCGTGGTCACCAAGCCCTTCGAGTTCGAGGGCAACCGCCGCATGAAGCAGGCCGACGCCGGGCTGGCCGAACTGGAGGCCAATGTCGATTCGCTGATCGTGGTGCTCAACGAGAAGCTGCTGGAAGTGCTGGGTGACGACATCACCCAGGAGGAGGCCTTCAGCCAGGCCAATGACGTGCTGAAGAACGCGGTGGGCGGCATCAGCGACATCATCCACATCCCCGGCCTGGTCAACGTCGACTTCGAGGACGTGAAGACCGTGATGAGCGAGCCCGGCAAGGCCATGATGGGCACGGCGGTGGCCAGTGGTCCCGACCGCGCCAGCAAGGCCGCCGAGGCGGCCGTGGCCTGCCCGCTGCTCGAAGGCATCGACCTGTCCGGCGCGCGTGGTGTGCTGGTGCTGATCGCCGCCAGCAAGAGCACCTTCAAGCTGAGCGAGTCGCGCAACGCGATGAACACCATCCGCCGCTACGCCGCCGAGGATGCCCATGTCATCTACGGCACCGCCTACGACGAAAGCCTGGGCGACCAATTGCGCGTCACCGTGATCGCCACCGGCCTGTCGCCCCAGGCGCGCCGCCAGCAGGCCCCCATCAGCGTGGTGCACTCGCAGCCGGCGCTGCGCACCGGCA